>NZ_JBSVXG010000073.1:0-28022 GCF_054070595.1 Pseudomonas sp. SDO55104_S430
GCAGGCTCGCTCCCACAGGGGATGTGTGGTGAACACAAAATCCCGATTCCACCCCAACCACTGTGGGAGCGAGCCTGCTCGCGATGAGGCCCTGTCAGGCAGCGTAAATCTCAGGTGAATTCGAAGGTGTCAGCATCCAGATTCGCCGGAAACCTGGTGCGATAAGCCTGAAGCTCCGCCGCATCCAGCACCACCTTGAACACCCCGTCCGCTTCCCCCGCACTGAGCAAGGTCTCGCCCTGGAAGTCCAGCACCTGACTGTCGCCGGTATAAGCGAAGCCCTTGCCGTCCGTCCCGACACGATTCACCGCCGCCACATAACACAGGTTTTCAATCGCCCGCGCCGGCAGCAAACGGTTCCAGTGCTGACGCCGCGCACCCGGCCAGTTGGCGGTGTACAGCAGCAGGTCGGTGTCCTGGGCGTCACGGCTCCAGACCGGGAATCGCAGGTCGTAGCAGATCAGCGGTCGCACCCGCCAGCCCTTGAGCTCGAACTGCACCTGACGCTCGCCCGGCGTGTAATGGTTGTGCTCACCCGCCATGCGAAACAGATGGCGCTTGTCGTAGTGCAGCACCTCGCCATCCGGCCGTGCCCACAACAGGCGATTGCGGTGGCTGCCATCGGCGGCCTGGACGATCACGCTACCGGTGATTACCGCATCGAACTTCGCCGCCTGGGCCCGCAGCCACTTGCTGGTCGGACCGTTCTCCGCCTCGGCCAGCGCCTCGGACTCCATGGAGAAGCCGGTGGTGAACATCTCCGGCAGGATGATCAGGTCAGCCCCGCGAGCCTGTTCCAGCAACGGCTCGAAATGCGCCAGGTTGGCCTGGCGGTCATGCCAGGCCAGAGTTGTCTGGATCAGCGCAACGGTCAATTTCGGCAAGGCACTCAAATCACGCATAGTTTTTCCGCTGCTTCACGCAGGGTCTCCGGGCGTTTGGCAAAGCACAGGCGCACCAGGCGCTGGCCTTCGGGTGGAGTCTGGTAGAACACCGAGATCGGGATGCTCGCCACGCCATGTTCGCGGGTCATCCACAGGGCCATTTCGACGTCGTTGAGGTCCGGACGGATCTGCGAGTAATCGACCAGCTGGAAGTAGGTGCCGGCAACCCGGGTGAAACTGAAGCGCGACGGCGCCAGCAGATCGCAGAACAGGTCGCGCTTGGCCTGATAAAAGCCTGGCAGTTCGTCGATGTGTTCCGGGTGCTCGGCCATGAAGTCGGCCAGGGCGAACTGCAGCGGGGTCACGCCGCAGAAACTCACGTACTGGTGCACCTTGCGCAGCTCTGTCGTGAGGGCCGGCGGCGCGACCACGTAGCCGGTTTTCCAGCCGGTGACGTGATAGGTCTTGCCGAACGAGCTGACCACGAAGGCGCGCTGATACAGCTCTTCGTGATTCAGCACGCTGACGTGGGGCACGCCGTCGAACACCAGGTGCTCGTAGACTTCATCGCTCACCAGATAGATGTCGCGGCCACGAATCAGGTCCGCCAACTGATCCAGTTCGGCACGGCTGATCAGCGCGCCACTGGGGTTATGCGGGGTATTGAGCACGATCATGCGGGTACGCGGGGTGATGGCCGCGCCCAGCTTCTCGAAGTCGATGGAGAAATCGCCCAGCCCCAGTTGCACATGCACGCAACGGCCGCCGGCCAGTTCCACCGACGGCTCGTAGCTGTCATAGCACGGGTCGAAGACGATGACTTCGTCGCCGCTGTGGATAACCGCCTGGATCGCGCAGAAGATCGCCTGGGTGGCGCCGGGGGTGATGGTCACTTCGTTGTCGACATCGACCGCGACGCCATAGCTGCGGGCAATCTTCGCCGCCACTTGCTGACGCAGCAGCGGCAACCCGGTCATTGGAGAATACTGGTTGTGGCCTTGGGCAATATGCCGCCCGACCGCATCGCACAGCGCCTGCGGGGCATCGAAATCCGGGAAACCCTGAGACAGATTGATCGCCCCGGTCTGCGCCGCGAGCTGAGACATCTGGGTGAAGATGGTGATGCCGACATTCGGCAACTTGCTGGTGATCATCGGTGCTTTCCTGCTCTGCACCCGGCTCTGACGCGGCGCGGGAGAGCCCGAGAATAGCCCATCCGGCGGCCATAAAAAAAGGGCGCTAAAAGCGCCCTCTTACCAACTGTTCCCTGTTCGCCACCCCGCCCCTGTAGGAGCGAGGCTTGCCCGCGAACCATGCACTGCGGTGCAACAGATACACCGCGTCATCGTTCTTCGCGGGCGAGCCTCGCTCCTACAGAGGTTGGAGCAGGCCGGTAATCAGCGCTTATCGCGGCGCTTCTTGTCGGCCTTCTTGTGGTGCGACATCAAGCGACGCTTCTTGTTGACCTGGCGGTCGGTCAGCGAGTTCTTGTTGCCTTCGTACGGGTTTTCACCGCCTTTGAACTCGATGCGGATCGGCGTACCGACCAGCTTCAGGACACGGCGATAAGTGTTTTCCAGGTAACGCACGTAAGACTTCGGCACCTTCTCGATCTGGTTACCGTGAATCACGATGATCGGCGGGTTCGCGCCACCCAGGTGAGCGTAACGCAGCTTGATCCGGCGGCTGTTGACCATCGGCGGCTGGTGCTCGGTGACCGCGTCTTCGAGGATCTGGGTCAGACGGCTGGTCGGCCAGCGAGTAACCGCCGACTTGAACGAGTTCTGCACCGAAGCGTAGAGGTTACCCACGCCCGTGCCGTGCAGCGCCGAGATGAAGTGGATGTCGGCGAACTCAACGAAGAACAGACGACGTTGCAGCTCGACCTTCACGTAATCGCGCTCGCTCGGCGTCATGCCGTCCCACTTGTTGATCGCGATAACCAGTGCACGACCAGCTTCCAGGGCGAAGCCCAGCAAGTTGAGGTCGTGGTCCACCACGCCTTCGCGGGCGTCCATCACGAAGATCACCACGTTGGCGTCTTTGATCGCCTGCAGGGTTTTGACCACGGAGAATTTTTCGACTTCTTCGTGGATCTTGCCACGCTTGCGCACACCGGCGGTGTCGATCAGCGTGTACTTCTCTTCGTTACGCTCGAACGGGATGTAGATACTGTCGCGGGTGGTGCCGGGCTGGTCATACACGATCACCCGGTCTTCGCCGAGCATGCGGTTGACCAGGGTCGACTTGCCGACGTTCGGACGGCCGATGATGGCGATCTTGATCCCGTCTTTTTCGCTCGGACCAGGAATGCGCTTGGCTTCTTCGCCTTCGGCAACTTCCTCTTCTTCGCCTTCTTCCAGCTCGTCTTCGTCTTTCGGGAATTCGCTCAGCGCGGCTTCCAGCAGCTGGGTGATACCACGGCCGTGAGCGCCGGCGATCGGGATCGCGTGGCCCATGCCAAGCGGGGCGAATTCGGCACGGGCCATTTCAGGGTCGATGTTGTCGACCTTGTTGGCGACCACGTGGGAACGCTTGTTACGCTTGCGCAAGTGTTCGGCGATCATCTGGTCGGCGGCGGTGAAACCCGCCTTGGCGTCTACCAGGAACAGAACGACATCCGCTTCTTCAATGGCCAGCAGCGACTGCTCGGCCATTTTTTCGTCCATACCATGCTCGTCACCGGAAATACCGCCGGTGTCGATCAGAATGTAGGAACGCCCTTGCCACTTGGCCTCACCGTACTGGCGATCACGGGTCAGACCGGACAAGTCGCCGACGATGGCGTCGCGAGTCCTGGTCAGGCGGTTGAACAAGGTGGACTTGCCGACGTTCGGTCGACCCACCAGGGCGATTACGGGAACCATGCGGCTCTCCACTTCGTTATTTCAGAAAATACAAAAGCCGCTGCGTGGGCAGCGGCTGGTGCTCGAGGGCTTTCCCGGGCGTGTTTTCTGTGGGAGCGAGCCTGCTCGCGATAAACGCCAGGACACCGCGTTTATTCAGGATGCCAGCGTTATCGTTAGCGTCCATCGCGAGCAGGCTCGCTCCTACAGTTCAGACATACCGCCCGGTGTAGCCGCCTGGGGTATCAACCCCAAGCATAGTTGTTACTTGATGGTCAGGGCTTCCAGTTTGCCGCTGTTGCCATACACATAAATCGTGTCGCCCACCACCAGCGGACGGGCACGCAGGCCGTCGCTGTCGATGCGCTCACGGCCGACGAAACGGCCGTCTACCTGACTCAGCAGGTGCAGGTAACCTTCCAGGTCACCCACTGCAACGTAGCTGGAGAACACTTCCGGAGCCGACAGTTGGCGGCGGGCCAGCGCATCGTTGCTCCACAGGGCTGTGGTGGAACGCTCGTCGACGCCTTCAACGGTGCCCGAGGACAGGCTCACGTAAACGCTGCCGAAGCCCTGGGCCACACCGGCATAGCTGGAAGCATCACGCTGCCACAGCTGACGACCGCTCTGCAGGTCCAGTGCCGCAACGCGACCCTGGTAGCTGGCGACATAGATGGTTTCGCCCGACAGCAGCAGACCGCCATCGATATCGACCACACGCTCAAGCTCCGAACGACCTTGCGGGATCGCTACACGCTGTTCCCACACCGGCACGCCGTTGGATATGTCGAGAGCGACCACTTTACCGGTCGAAAAGCCAGCAACCGCCAGACGGTTGGTGACGATCGGCGCACTGGTACCGCGCAGGGTCAGTACCGCAGGCGTGTTGTCATACATCCAGCGCTGGTTGCCGGTAGCGGCATCCAGACCGATCAGACGATCGTCCTGGGTCTGAACCACCACCACATCACCGTTGTTGGCCGGTGGTGCGAGGACTTCGCTGGACACGCGAGCGCGCCATTTCTCTTCGCCGTTGATGGCGTCCAGGGCAACGATTTCACCCTTGAGCGTACCGATCGTCAGCAGACCGTAACCGACGCCAACGGCACCGGACACAGGCAGTTCGAGATCTTTCTTCCACTTCACGTCGCCGTTGCCGCGATCCAGCGCCATCACCACACCGGTCACGTCGGCAGCATAGATGGTGTCGCCATCGATCGCCGGAACCAGCATGTTGTAGGTTTCGCCCTGACCGTCACCGATCGAACGACTCCACTGTTTCTGCAGAACCACTTCTTCCTTGAAATCGGTCAATTCGGCCGGCGGCAGTTCTTTCTTGCTGTTGCTGCTGCAACCCGCGGCCAGAATGGCCAGAGCCAGCAATGCTGCATGTTTCCAACGAATCACGTCACGCATCCCCTTTGGCCAGATCGTCCAGCTTGATTTGCAGGCCACCGACCGCCGCTTCATCCGACAGTGCCGCCTTGGCCTTTTGATAGGCCGCGTGCGCTTCATCGGTACGACCCAGCTGAACCAGCAGGTCGCCCTTGAGTTCTTCACGAGTAGCCAGAAACGCCTTGTCGGCATCGCCTTCGAGCAGTTTCAGGGCCTCATCGACCTTGTTCTGCGCGGCCAGTACCTGCGCCAGACGCTGACGGGCGATTTCGCCCAGTGCCGCGTTGGCAGGCTTGGCAGTGATGGCTTTCAGCTCGCTGGCTGCGTCATCCAGCTTGCCGCTGTCGACCGCGACTTTCGCCACGAACAGGCTGCCGTACTGCGCGTAGGCGCTGCCGGCGAACTCGCTGTTGAGCTTGCCTGCCAGGTCCGATACACGGGCCGCATCCGGCTTGCCGTCAGGCGTCAGTGTGGTTTCCAGCAGTTGCTGATAGAGCACCGAGGCGCCTTGCGACTGGTTGCTCTGATACTTATGGAACGCCTGCCAGCCGAATACGATAACCAGCGCCAACAGGCCGCCGGTGACCAGGGGCTTGCCGTTGCGCGACCACCATTCCTTAAAATCCGCCAGCTGTTCGTCTTCGGTACTCGACACCCCAATACTCCTTAATCGCTAATTCGGCTGTTTAAGACAGCTTCAACCCTGCACGACGCAGGTGGCCAGGTGTGCAGCAAGCGCATCCCAGGCAATGCTTTGTTGTTCGCCCTGGCCACGCAGGGGTTTGAAACCTACCACTTGCTGGGCCATCTCGTCGTCACCGAGGATCAGCGCATACAGCGCACCGCTCTTGTCGGCTTTCTTGAATTGGCTTTTGAAACTGCCGGCGCCGGCGTTCACTTGCAGGCGCAGGTTGGGCAACTGGTCACGTACACGCTCGGCCAGTGCCAGACCGGCCAGCTCGGCCTCTTCGCCAAAGGCGCAGAGGTAGACGTCGACCTGACGGGAAATCTCTTCGGGAATCTGCTCCAGGGTTTCCAGCAACAGAACCAGGCGCTCGATACCCATGGCGAAACCCACGCCGGCAGTCGGCTTGCCGCCCATCTGCTCGACCAGGCCATCGTAACGACCACCGGCACACACGGTGCCCTGGGCGCCGAGCTTGTCGGTGACCCATTCGAAAACAGTTTTGCTGTAGTAGTCCAACCCGCGAACAAGCTTGGGGTTGATGACATAAGGAATGCCGGCAGCGTCCAGACGAGCCTTGAGGCCCTCGAAGTGCGTGCGGGATTCTTCGTCGAGGTAGTCGGCCATCTTCGGCGCATCGACCAGAATTGCCTGTGTATCGGCGTTCTTGGTGTCGAGTACGCGCAGCGGATTGGTCTTCAGGCGGCGCTGGCTGTCTTCGTCCAGCTTGTCCAGGTGTTGCGACAGGAACGCGACCAGCGCTTCACGGTAACGACCGCGGGATTCGCTGGTGCCCAGGCTGTTGAGCTCAAGCTTGACCGCATCACGGATACCCAGCTCGCCCCACAGGCGCCAGGTCAGCACGATCAGCTCGGCATCGATGTCCGGACCATCGAGGTTGAACACCTCGACACCGATCTGGTGGAACTGGCGATAACGGCCTTTCTGCGGACGCTCGTGGCGGAACATCGGACCGATGTACCAAAGTTTCTGCACCTGGCCGCCACCGGTGATGCCGTGCTCGAGCACGGCACGCACGCAGGCCGCGGTGCCTTCAGGGCGCAGGGTCAGGGAGTCGCCGTTGCGGTCGTCGAAGGTGTACATCTCTTTTTCGACGATGTCGGTCACTTCACCGATGGAGCGCTTGAACAGCTCGGTGAATTCGACGATCGGCATGCGGATCTGCTTGTAACCGTAGTTATCCAGCAGACGCGAAACGGTGCCTTCGAAGTGACGCCACAGGGGGGTCTGTTCGGGCAGGATGTCGTTCATGCCACGAATGGCTTGCAGAGACTTGCTCACTATCGGTCCTTAAATTCGTTCGGCTCTAGAGTCGGACTCAGCCACGCGCAATCACGGCGGCGTCGGCTTCGACCTTTTCGGCCGCTTTCTCGCGGATCAAGCGTTCAAGCTCATCCACCAGATTGTCATTCGTCAGTTTCTGCGACGGCTTGCCGTCGATGTAAATCAGGTTTGGCGTGCCGCCAGTCAAGCCGATATGGGCTTCCTTGGCTTCACCCGGGCCGTTGACCACGCAACCGATGACCGCAACATCCAGCGGCACCAGCAGGTCTTCGAGGCGCCCTTCCAGTTCGTTCATGGTCTTGACCACATCGAAGTTCTGCCGCGAGCAGCTCGGGCAGGCGATGAAGTTGATGCCACGGGAACGCAGGTGCAGGGATTTGAGAATGTCGTAGCCGACTTTCACTTCCTCGACCGGGTCGGCCGCCAACGAGATGCGAATAGTATCGCCAATCCCTTCGGCGAGCAGCATACCGAGGCCCACCGCGGATTTCACCGTGCCTGAACGCAAACCGCCGGCTTCGGTGATGCCCAGGTGCAGGGGCTGGACGATTTCCTTGGCCAGCAGACGATACGCCTCGACGGCCATGAACACGTCGGAAGCCTTCACGCTGACCTTGAAGTCCTGGAAATTCAGGCGTTCGAGGTGTTCGACGTGACGCAGCGCGGATTCGACCAGCGCAGCCGGCGTCGGCTCGCCGTATTTCTTCTGCAGGTCTTTTTCCAGCGAACCGGCGTTGACGCCGATGCGGATTGGAATCCCGCGGTCACGGGCGGCATCGACCACGGCGCGCACGCGATCTTCGCGACCGATGTTGCCCGGATTGATGCGCAGGCAGTCAACGCCGAGCTCCGCGACGCGCAATGCGATGCGATAGTCGAAATGGATGTCGGCAACCAGCGGCACCTTGACCAGTTGCTTGATCTTGCCGAAGGCCTCGGCGGCGTCCATGTCCGGTACGGATACGCGAACGATATCGACGCCGGCCGCTTCCAGCCGATTGATCTGCGCGACAGTGGCGGCAACATCATTGGTATCGCTGTTGGTCATGCTCTGCACGGCGATAGGTGCATCGCCACCGACAGGCACATTCCCGACCCAGATCTTGCGCGACTCGCGACGTTTGATTGGAGATTCGCCGTGCATGACTTATTGACCCAACTTCAGGCGAGCAGTCTCGCCACTGGTGAACGGAGCAACATCAACCGCCTGGCCGTTGTAGCTGACCTGCGCGCCACGGGCGTAGCCCAGGCGAACGGCGAACGGTGGCTTGCCGTTGACGGAAAGGCTGTCGCCTTTACGCTTGAGACCGCTGAACAGTACCTTGCCGCCACCGTCGGTGACTTGCGTCCAGCAATCGGCAACGAATTGCACTTGAACCTGACCCTGGCCGACAGACGGAGCCGCTGCCGCAACGACTGGAGCAGCCGCTGGCGCTGGAGCAGCCGGGGCGGTAACGGTTGGAGCAGGAACAGCAGGAGCCGCTGGCGCCGGAGTTACAGGCGTCGCAGCAACTGCAGGGGTAGTATGCGCCGCAGCAGCAGGTGCCGGGGCGGCGGGCACTGCCGGTGCAGTCGCTTGAGCTTCTGCCGGTGCTTCAGCCGAAGTCTCGGCTTGCGGCAATGCCAGGGCAGTCGAGTTATCAACCTGGCCTTCTGCTACAGCCTGATCTTCAGGCTCGTCCAGCGGATGAATCTGCGTGGTGCCGTCGGCGCCTTCGACTTCGACGTGCTCGGGGCTGAGGCTGGTCAGCTCCTGCTTGCGCATCGCGGTCTGATCCTGCCACCAGACGAAACCGCCGCCGATGACGGCCACCAGCAGCAATAGGCTGACAAGTCGCAAAATGGTGTGGGAAACCCGAACCGGCTCTTCGATGCGACCCAGGCCTTGAACGTTGCTGCCCTGGGAGTCGGTGCCGGTGGATTGGTCGAACTGCTGAACCAGAACGGCCTGGTCCATGCCGAGCAATTTGGCGTAGGCGCGGATGTAACCGCGGGCGAAAGTGTGCCCCGGCAGCTTGTCGAAAGCGCCGGCTTCCAGATTGCTCAGGGAATTGACGGTGAGGTTGAGCTTGAGGGCCACTTCGGCCAGCGACCAGCCATTGCTTTCGCGGGCCTGGCGCAAGGTCTCACCGGGGTTAACGCGATTCGCTGCTACAACTTCGGGATGCGCCGCTTTCATCATTGCTCCGACAGGTATTGCTGATATTCCGGTGTACCCGGATAGAGTCTTTTTAGTTGCAGGCCAAAACTGGCGGCCTTGTCGCGATCTTCGAACACTTTTGCCAGCCGAACGCCGAGCAATAGACTACGTGCATTTTGCTCGGCAAGCAGGCTGAAACGATCGTAGTAGTCACGCGCGGGCACATAATGCCTGTCTTCGTAAGACAACTCAGCCATTTCCAGCAATGCTCTTGGCTGTTGTCGATTCAAACGCAGGGCTTTTTCCAGTTGCTGCTGCGCCAGATCGCGCTGGCCCATCATCGCAGCGGTCATGCCGAGGTTCTCGAATACTCGCGAACGCTCAGGATACAGCGTATCGGCAGCGGCCTGCTCAAAGCGCTCGTAGGCTTCCTTGTAACGCTTCTGCTCGAAAAGAAAACTGCCGTAGTTGTTGAGGATTCGTGCATCGGCGGGACGGGAGGAAAGCGCCTTGCGAAAGTGCTGGTCGGCCAGCTCAGGCTCCAGCTCGGCCTGGAACACCAGCGCCAGTGCCGCGTTGGCATCCGCATCCGAACTATCGAGTTCCAGCGCTTTCTTCAACGGCACTTTTGCCCGCTCGGTCATGCCCTGCTGCAGGTAGCCGATGCCCAGTTGCACATATGCCTCACGCGCTTCATCGCGGCCCTTGCTGGTCTTCATCGGGTTGTAGTCGCCCGAAAGAACACAGCCAGCACACAGGCTGGCCAATAACAAAAGCAGCGCAAAGCGCAGGGACATAGAGATCCTCTCTTGTTTACTTGTTCGCGGCGTTCACGGCCATATCGTTTTCGGCGCTCAATTCGCGCACGGCGATATAACGTTCGCTGCGACGGGTGCGATCCATCACCTGCCCTACCAATTGACCACAAGCGGCGTCGATGTCTTCACCACGGGTGGTGCGGACGGTGACGTTGAAACCGGCGTGATGCAGCTGATCCTGGAACCGACGAATGGCGTTGTTGCTCGGCCGCTCGTACCCGGAATGCGGGAACGGGTTGAAGGGAATCAGGTTGATCTTGCACGGGATGTTTTTCAGCAACTCGATCATTTCGACTGCGTGTTCGAGCTTGTCGTTCACGTCTTTCAACAAGGTGTACTCAATGGTCAGCACACGCTTTTCGCCCAGGGACGACATGTAGCGCTGGCACGATTCGAGCAGCATCTTAAGCGGATACTTCTTATTGATCGGCACCAATTGGTTACGCAATGCGTCATTCGGTGCGTGTAGGGACAACGCCAGGGAGACGTCGATGTGCTTGGCCAGCTCATCGATCATCGGCACCACGCCCGAAGTGGACAGGGTTACGCGGCGCTTGGAAATGCCGTAGCCCAGGTCATCCATCATCAGATGCATGGCGGCAATGACATTGTCGAAGTTCAGCAGCGGCTCACCCATGCCCATCATCACCACGTTGGTGATGGCACGGTCGACGGTCGCCGGGACGCTGCCAAAGGATTTGTTGGCAATCCACACCTGGCCGATGACTTCGGCGGCGGTGAGGTTGCTATTGAAGCCTTGCTTGCCGGTGGAGCAGAAACTGCAGTCCAGGGCACAGCCAGCCTGAGAGGAAACGCACAAGGTGCCGCGCTTGCCCTGAGGGATGTAAACGGTCTCGACGCAGCTACCGGACGCCACGCGCACGACCCATTTACGGGTACCGTCGCTGGAGATGTCCTCGCTGACCACTTCGGGGCCGCGAACTTCAGCAACAGCCTTGAGCTTTTCGCGCAAGGCCTTGCTGACGTTCGTCATGGCGTCGAAATCATCGACGCCAAAGTGGTGAATCCATTTCATTACCTGACCGGCACGGAAACGCTTCTCCCCGATTGAGTCGAAGAATTTTTCCATTTCCGACTGGGTGAGACCCAGCAGGTTGGTTTTAACAGTCGATGTAGTCATGGATTCACCTTCCACTCTTTAAGCCAATGCTTAGCGAGCGGTTACTTCAGTAGCTGCGAAGAAGTATGCGATTTCGCGAGCGGCAGCGGCTTCGGAGTCCGAACCGTGTACAGCGTTGGCGTCGATGGATTCAGCGAAGTCAGCGCGGATGGTGCCGGCAGCAGCTTCTTTAGGGTTGGTAGCGCCCATCAGCTCACGGTTGCGAGCGATAGCGTTTTCACCTTCCAGAACCTGAACGACAACCGGACCGGAAGTCATGAAGGCAACCAGGTCGCCGAAGAAACCACGAGCGCTGTGCTCAGCGTAGAAGCCTTCGGCTTCGGCTTTGGACAGTTGCTTCAGTTTCGAAGCTACAACGCGCAGGCCAGCGTCTTCGAAGCGAGTGGTGATCTTGCCGATCACGTTTTTGGCAACGGCGTCAGGCTTGATGATGGAGAAAGTACGTTGAACAGCCATGGTGTAACTCCAGAAACGGTAATGTGCGAAAAATTAAACCCGCGAATTATACGCGGGTTCTCGGGTATTGCCTAACCTGCGGCGTGGCTCAGTCGCGTTCAGCGATCCAGTGGGCCTGAATGGCCTCCAGGATCTTCTCGCCACAATGCTCAGGCTTGTCGCCGAACTCGGGCAATTCCATCACCCACTTGCGCAGATCGACGAAGTTGACCGACATAGGGTCTACATCAGGTTTGGATTCAGCCAGCTGGATTGCGATCTCCAGTACATCAGTCCACATGAGACTCATGACAATTCCTTGAATCAGTGCGGCGCTTCGGCTGCGTGGTTGAGCGAGTACTTCGGAATTTCGACGGTCAGGTCTTCGGTGCCGACCTTGGCCTGACAGGCCAGACGCGACTGGGCTTCCAGACCCCAGGCCTTGTCAAGATAGTCTTCTTCCAGCTCGTCGGCCTCTTCCAGCGAGTCAAAGCCCTCACGAACGATGCAGTGACAGGTGGTGCAGGCGCAGACGCCGCCACAGGCACTTTCCATCTCGATATGGTGCTCGTGGGCCAGCTCGAGGATGGACGTACCGGTCTCAGCCTCCACGACCATGCCGTCCGGGCAAAACTTTTCGTGTGGCAGAAAAATGACCTGCGGCATCGTTATTCCTCAATCTCATTCAGGTTGCGCCCGGCCAACGCGGCTTTCACCGTCGAGTCCATGCGGCGGGCAGCAAAGGCATCGGTCACTTGCGACAGACGCTTGGTCTGCTGCTCGATGGCGTAACCATCGGTACCTTTCATCAGTTCGGTCAGTTCCTGCACCTGCATGTCGATGACCATGCGCTCTTCGGCATCGAGCAGGCGGTCGCCGTCGACGTCCAAAGCAGCCTGCACCGCCTCGACCAGACGCTGCGCATCGACCTGCTGCTCGCGCAAGACGCGGGCAACCTTGTCGTCATTGGCGTGCTGGAACGAATCCTTGAGCATTTTGGCGATTTCGCCGTCGGTCAGACCGTAAGACGGCTTGACCTGAATGCTGGCCTCGACGCCCGAACCCAGCTCGCGAGCGGAGACATTCAGCAAACCGTCGGCATCGACCTGGAAGGTCACGCGAATCTTCGCAGCACCGGCCACCATCGCCGGAATGCCGCGCAATTCGAAGCGCGCCAGGGAGCGGCAGTCGCTGATCAGCTCGCGCTCACCCTGCAGCACATGGATCGCCATGGCCGACTGGCCGTCTTTATACGTGGTGAAGTCCTGGGCGCGAGCGACGGGGATGGTGGTGTTGCGCGGAATCACCTTCTCCATCAGGCCACCCATGGTTTCCAGCCCCAGGGACAACGGAATAACGTCGAGCAGCAACAGCTCTTCGCCGTCACGCTTGTTGCCAGCCAGAGTATCGGCCTGGATCGCGGCACCAATGGCCACCACTTGATCCGGATCGATCTCGGTCAACGGCTGACGACCGAAAGCTTCGGCGACGGCTTCGCGAACACGTGGAACGCGGGTCGAACCACCGACCATGACCACCGCATGCACTTCTTCCAGCTCTACGCCGGAGTCACGCACGGCACGGCGGCAGGCCTTCAGGCTGCGAGCGACCATCGGCTCGATCAGCGCATTGAAGGCTTCGCGGGTCAGCTCGGCTTTCCAGTCGCCATAGGCAACTTCAACAGCTTGGGTATTGGTCAACGCTTCCTTGGCCGCACAAGCGGTTTGCAAGAGATTGCGTTGCGCACCCGGATCGAGGTCGGCGGACAGACCGGCGCTCTCGATGATCCAGCCAGCGATCGCGTGGTCAAAGTCGTCGCCACCCAGGGCACTGTCGCCACCGGTGGCCAGCACTTCGAACACACCGCCGGTCAGGCGCAGAATCGAGATATCGAAGGTGCCGCCGCCCAGGTCATAGATAGCGACCAGGCCTTCGGCGTGCTGATCCAGGCCGTAAGCCACGGCAGCAGCGGTCGGCTCGTTGAGCAGGCGCAGCACGTTGAGGCCGGCCAGCTTGGCGGCGTCCTTCGTGGCCTGGCGCTGAGCGTCGTCGAAATAGGCAGGAACGGTGATCACCGCACCCACAAGCTCACCGCCCAGGGTGGCTTCGGCACGCTGGCGCAGGACCTTGAGAATATCGGCGGAGACTTCGACCGGGCTTTTCGGGCCCTGGATCGTGTCGATGAACGGCATGTGCGACTCGCCGCCGACAAAGCGGTACGGCAGTTGCTCGCCCAATTGCTTGACGTCGGACAAACCACGACCCATCAAGCGCTTGACCGACAGCACAGTGTTCAGGGGATCAGCGGAGGCAGCCAGTTTGGCGGATTCGCCGACTTCGACGCGATCGGCGTGATAGCGCACGGCAGACGGCAGGATGACCCGCCCTTCTGCGTCGGCCAGAGGCTCGGAAAGACCGCTGCGCAAAGCAGCGACCAGCGAATTGGTAGTGCCCAAGTCGATCCCCACAGCCAGGCGACGCTGGTGCGGTTGAGGACTTTGGCCGGGTTCGGCGATCTGCAGTAGGGCCATCGTTATCAGGACTTATCTGTATATCAGGCGTGCGACCGGAGCGGCACTGGGTTAATCGTCGAGGCGCTCTTCTAACTGGCGCACTTCGTAGGTCAGCTTGTCGAGGAACTGCATGCGTCGCATCAGGCGCTCGGCGCGCTCGCGGTGTGCAGCATCGTTCCAGCAAGCGGCAAAACTCTGGTTCAGCTCTTCCTGGGCAGCCTTTAGGCGGCGCTTGAACGCGGCAACGCCAGACAGGTCGGCGCTGTCCTGCAGATCTTCGAGCTCTTCACGCAACTCCATCTGTTGCAGAAGAAACTCCGGATCATGCACCGTGACCTCCAGCGGCAGCTCGCCACCACTCAAGGCGAGCAGGTAACGCGCGCGCTTGGGGGGATTCTTGAGCGTCTGGTAGGCCTCGTTGAGGCTCGCGGATTGTTCCAGCGCCAGCCGCTGCTCACGCTCGGTGGCGTCAGCAAAGCGGTCCGGGTGAACGCTGCGCGCCAACTCACGGTAGCGCGAAGCCAGCTGATCGAGATCCAGGTCGAAACCCGGCTTCAGCTCAAATAAAGCGAAATGACAAGGAGTACCCACGACTAGCCTCAGATGTTGAAGCTTTCGCCGCAGCCACACTCACCGCGCACGTTGGGGTTGTTGAACTTGAAGCCTTCGTTCAACCCTTCCTTGACGAAATCGAGCTCGGTGCCGTCCAGGTAGGCAAGGCTTTTCGGGTCGATGATCACTTTCTCGCCGTGACTTTCGAACACCTGATCCTCTTCAACCACCTCGTCGACAAACTCCAGCACGTAGGCAAGGCCGGAGCAGCCTGTGGTGCGAACACCCAGACGAATTCCCTCGCCCTTGCCGCGCCCGTCGAGGGAGCGACGCACGTGACGTGCTGCCGCTTCTGTCATGCTGATAGCCATCGTTGACTCCTTACTCGTCGCCAAATCTTGAAAGTCAGATCAAGCCTTTCTTCTGCTTGTAATCGCGAACGGCAGCCTTGATGGCGTCTTCAGCGAGTACGGAGCAGTGAATTTTCACTGGCGGCAGGGCCAGTTCTTCAGCCAGCTGAGTGTTCTTGATGGTTTCTGCCTCGTCCAGCGTCTTGCCCTTCATCCACTCGGTGGCCAGGGAGCTGGAAGCGATGGCGGAACCGCAGCCATAGGTCTTGAACTTGGCATCTTCGATGATGCCGGCGTCGTTGACTTTGATCTGCAGGCGCATGACGTCGCCGCAAGCCGGCGCGCCGACCATGCCGGTGCCGACATCAGGATCTTCCGCGTCCATCTTGCCGACGTTGCGCGGGTTTTCGTAGTGGTCGATGACCTTTTCGCTGTAAGCCATGATTCTTAATCCTCACTCATCAGAGAGTCGCTCTTTGAACCCCGGGGCTTGAGCCCGCGGGGCCGGTTCGCGGCGACTTGAAATCAGTGTGCCGCCCACTCGATTTTCGAAATGTCGACACCGTCTTTGTACATGTCCCACAGCGGCGACAGAGCGCGCAGCTTGGTAACGGCCTCGCAGACTTTCTGCGCGGCGTAGTCGATCTCTTCTTCGGTGGTGAAACGGCCGAAGGTGAAGCGGATCGAGCTGTGTGCCAGTTCGTCGTTGCGGCCCAGAGCGCGCAATACGTACGAAGGCTCGAGGGACGCCGAGGTGCAGGCCGAACCGGACGAAACCGCCAGATCCTTGAGGGCCATGATCAGCGACTCGCCTTCAACGTAGTTGAAGCTCAGGTTCAGGTTGTGCGGAACGCGGGCGGTCAGGCTGCCGTTGACGTACAGCTCTTCCAGGTGCTCGACCTGCTTGTAGAAACGATCGCTCAAGGCCTTGATGCGCACGTTCTCGGCAGCCATGTCTTCCTTGGCTAAACGGAAGGCTTCGCCCATGCCGACGATCTGGTGAGTCGCCAGGGTGCCCGAACGCATGCCGCGCTCGTGACCGCCGCCGTGCATGGTCGCTTCGATACGCACGCGAGGCTTGCGGCTCACGTACAGCGCGCCGATGCCTTTAGGGCCGTAGGTCTTGTGGGCGGAGAAGGACATCATGTCGACTTTCAGCTTCTGCAGGTCGATCTCGACCTTGCCGGTGGACTGAGCGGCGTCAACATGGAAAAGGATGCCTTTGGAACGGGTCAGCTCGCCGATGGCGGCGATGTCGTTCACGGTACCGATCTCGTTGTTCACGTGCATGATCGATACGAGGATGGTGTCGTCGCGCAGAGCCGCCTCGACCATCTCAGGAGTGACCAGACCGTCTTCACGAGGCTCGATGTAGGTCACTTCGAAACCTTCGCGCTCCAGTTGGCGCATGGTGTCGAGGACAGCCTTGTGTTCGATCTTGGTGGTGATCAGGTGCTTGCCTTTGGTGGCATAGAAATGTGCCGCACCCTTGATTGCCAGGTTGTCGGACTCGGTGGCACCGGAGGTCCAGACGATTTCGCGCGGGTCGGCGTTGACCAGATCGGCCACCTGACGACGGGCGTTTTCGACGGACTCTTCGGCTTTCCAGCCAAATACGTGGGAACGGGAAGCCGGGTTACCGAAGTTTCCGTCGACCAGCAGGCATTCACTCATCTTTTGCGCGACACGCGGATCAACCGGGGTCGTCGCAGAGTAATCAAGGTAAATCGGCAATTTCATGGACTATCTCCTAAATCAGGCTGGCTGGCGCGCCGTTAGCTCTTTGGCTGTCATTCGACGGCGGACGCTTCAATCTTGTCCAGGCGTGGCGCCTTGCTGTTGCAACGGCGTTGGTCCTGGCGCTGGGCTACTTCTTGTACCTCACGGCGAGTGACAAGGTCAGCCAAGCTGATACCGCTCAGAAATTCGTGAATCTGCAAGCTCAGATCGCACCACAGGTGGTGAGTCAGGCAGGTGTCGCCGGAATGGCAATCGCCCTGGCCCTGGCATTTGGTGGCATCGACCGATTCGTTCACCGCATCGATCACCTGGGCGACCTGGATACCTTGCATGTCGCGAGACAGCTGGTAGCCGCCGCCTGGACCACGAACGCTGGATACCAGATTGCTACGACGCAATTTGGCGAAGAGCTGTTCGAGATAAGACAGGGAGATGCCTTGGCGCTCGGAGATATCGGCCAAAGACACAGGCCCGTGCTGCGCGTGCAACGCCAGGTCAAGCATGGCGGTCACGGCGTATCGGCCTTTTGTAGTCAGTCGCATGGACAGTTACCACGGAGTTCGGAATGGGTGCGAGTATGCGATTCCCGAGTATTTAAGTCAACTATAAGACCTAGCACTTTAGTCAGGTTTACCCGCAAAAGAGCGCGCGAATGATAGCAAAGACTGGGGGCGCACGGCCAGCGAATGCACCTACCGTTCCTCTGTAGGAGCGAGCATGCTCGCGATGGTCGTCAACGATAACGCTGGCAGCCTGACACCCCGCGGTGTTTTTGCGTCCATCGCGAGCATGCTCGCTCCTACAGGGGAACCGTGACCATCAACTGGCCTGGGATTGATCCTTATCCTTCACACAGGCGAAGTCTTCTTCGCGCAGTTCAGGCAGATCCTTGGCACAGTAATTACTGCCCAGATCCTTCAACGCCCCGCACATCCCCTCCAGACGACCATCAACGGCCTGCAGGTGATCGAGCAACTGGTTGATGGCGCGCGCCACCGGGTCCGGCATGTCTTCGCTGACGCCGTAGGCATCGAAGCCGATCTTCTCGGCCATGGCCTTGCGTTTGGCGTCCTGCTCTTCATCGGGTTTGACGATGATGCGACCAGGAATGCCAACCACCGTGGCGCCGGCCGGCACCGCCTTGGTCACCACAGCATTGGAACCGACCTTGGCCCCGGCACCGACAGTGAACGGGCCAAGCACCTTGGCGCCCGCCCCCACCACCACGCCATCTTCCAGGGTCGGGTGACGCTTGCCCTTGTTCCAGCTGGTGCCGCCCAGGGTCACGCCCTGATAGATGGTCACGTCGTCGCCGATTTCAGCGGTTTCGCCAATGACGATGCCCATGCCATGGTCGATAAAGAAGCGTCGACCGACCTTGGCACCCGGGTGAATCTCGATCCCGGTCAGCCAGCGACCGAAGTTCGACACCAGCCGCGCCAGCCATTTCAGGTCCGCGCGCCACAACACCGAAGACAGGCGATGAATCCAGATGGCATGCATCCCGGGGTAGCAGGTCAGCACTTCAAACGCATTGCGCGCCGCCGGATCACGGTGGAAAACGCTCTGGATATCTTCACGCAAACGCTCGAACATCATTAATCCTTCCGCTTAAGAAGCTCACCACGGGCCGCTTTTTGGGTTTCCGTGAGGATGCCACGCAAAATATTCATTTCCGCCCGGCTGACCGAGCTGCGTCCGTACAACCGGCGCAGGCGCGCCATCAAGTGCCGTGGCTTTTCCGGATCGAGGAACTCGATGGCCACCAGGGTCTGCTCCAGGTGCTCATAGAATCGCTCCAACTCGTCCATGGTCGCCAGCTCAGAGCTTTTGACCGATGCCACTTCTTCCTTCTCGACCTTGCTCGGCTGACCTTGGGCCGCGAGCCAGGACATGCGCACTTCATAGCTCAACACCTGCACCGCCGCGCCAAGGTTCAGCGAACTGAACTCAGGATCGGAGGGGATGTGCACGTGATAGTGACATCGCTGCAGCTCTTCGTTGGTCAGGCCGGAATCTTCACGACCAAAGACCAGCGCGATTTCCGCGCCCTGCCCGGCTTCCTCGACCACTTTCGTCCCGCACTCGCGAGGGTCAAGCAACGGCCAGGGGATGCGACGGTCGCGGGCACTGGTGCCCAGCACCAGGTTGCAGCCGACCAGGGCATCTTCCAAGGTGGCGACGACTTGCGCGTTTTCAAGGATGTCACCGGCACCGGAAGCACGGGCGTCGGCTTCGTGATGCGGGAACACGCGAGGATCGACCAGCACCAACCGCGACAGCCCCATGTTTTTCATGGCGCGCGCAGTACCGCCGATATTGCCCGGATGGCTGGTATTGACCAGGACGACACGAATGTTTTGCAGCAAGGGAGGCGCTCTCGAACACGATAATCGGGAGCGGGATCTTACAACTCATCCTACCGTTAAGCCATGAAAGCGAACGTCGTCCTTCTCCTGTAGAAACTTTCTGATAGAATGCTCGGCTTTCTTTAACAACCTTAGGTGACACATCCATGCAGCCAATGCTGAATATCGCGCTGCGCGCCGCCCGCGCCGCCAGTGAATTGATCTTCCGCTCCATCGAGCGCCTGGATACCATCAAGGTTGACGAAAAAGACGCCAAGGATTACGTATCCGAGGTGGATCGCGCCGCTGAACAAAAAATCATCGACGCTCTGCGCAAGGCCTACCCGAACCACTCGATCCTCGGTGAAGAGACCGGCATGCACGCCGGTTCCGGCATCGAAGGCGAAGAGTACCTGTGGATCATCGACCCACTGGACGGCACCACCAACTTCCTGCGCGGCATCCCTCACTTCGCTGTCAGCATCGCCTGCAAATACCGCGGACGCCTGGAACACGCCGTTGTTCTGGACCCGGTTCGCCAGGAAGAATTCACCGCCAGCCGTGGCCGTGGCGCCCAACTGAACGGTCGTCGCCTGCGCGTCAGCGGCCGCACCAGCCTGGACGGCGCCCTGCTGGGTACCGGCTTCCCGTTCCGTGACGACCAGATGGACAACCTCGACAACTACCTGGGCATGTTCCGCGCCCTGGTTGGCCAGACCGCCGGCATCCGCCGCGCCGGCTCCGCCAGCCTGGACCTGGCATATGTAGCCGCCGGTCGTTTCGATGCATTCTGGGAGTCGGGCCTGTCCGAGTGGGACATGGCTGCAGGCGCCCTGCTGATTCAAGAAGCCGGCGGCCTGGTGAGCGACTTCACCGGCGGTCACGACTTCCTCGAAAAAGGCCACGTCGTTGCCGGCAATACCAAATGCTTCAAGGCCGTGCTGACCGCCATCCAGCCGCACCTGCCGGCTTCGCTGAAGCGCTAAGCTTCACAGAGACACAAAAAAGCACTCTCCGGAGTGCTTTTTTTATGCCTGAAATTCCATCCCACCAACCCCTCGATCTCTGTGGGAGCTGGCTTGCCAGCGATAGCGGTGGGTCAGCCACCACATCTGGCACAGTTAATACCGCCATCGCGGGCAAGCCCGCTCCCACAGATTTTCACAGTGTTCCTGGGGTACAAAAAAGCACCCCGAAGGGTGCTTTTCTTTACAGCCAGCTCAAGCCAATCACTGCTGCGCTTGCGACAGGACCAACTTGCCTTCCTTATCCACAGGAATCTGATTCCCCGGATCGCGATCCATTCGCACTTTCCCCTCTTTGCCATCCAGCGAGTACCGCACGTCGTAACCCACCACCTTGTCGCTGATGTCATTCACCGTATTACAACGGGTCTGAGTCGTGGTGTAGGTGTCACGCTCCTGCATGCCCTCCTGAACCTTGTTACCAGCGTAACCACCGCCGACCGCGCCTGCGACCGTGGCAATTTTCTTGCCGGTGCCGCCGCCGATCTGGTTACCCAGCAAACCACCTGCCAGCGCGCCGACCACGGTACCGGCGATCTGGTGTTGATCTTTCACCGGCGCCTGCCGGGTGACGGTGACGTCCTTGCACACTTCACGTGGAGTCTTGATTTGCGTCTTGACCGGCTCAACGGCGAGCACTTGCGCGTACTGCGGACCGTTATCTTTAACCAGGCTGTAGGTGGTCACAGCACCCCCGGCAGTGACACCGACAGCACCCAGTACAGCACCAACCAGCATCGACTTGTTCACATGAACCTCCTGACCATCACATGCGGGACGGGCCCGCGCTTCTCCCAGCCTTGGAGCATAAAAAAAGGCGCGAGTTCAACTCGCGCCTTTTTGGACTACATCTCTGAGAGAAACTTCACTCAAGGACGGTCGTCGACTTCCTTCTCGGTATTGACCGTAGGAATCAGGTCTTCCGAGCTCAGGTTCAGCCAGATCAGCACCACGTTGGCGATATAGATCGACGAGTAAGTACCCGCCAATACACCCACCAGCAGCGCCAGGGAGAAGCCGTACAGGTTGTCGCCACCGAAGAACAGCAGTGCGGCAATGGCCAGCAAGGTGGACACCGAAGTCGCGATGGTCCGCAGCAGGGTCTGCGTGGTCGAGATGTTGATGTTCTCGATCAGACTGGCCTTGCGCAGTACACGGAAGTTCTCACGAACCCGGTCGAATACCACGATGGTGTCGTTGAGCGAGTAACCGATGATCGCCAGTACCGCCGCCAGCACCGTCAGGTCGAAGGTGATCTGGAAGAACGACAGGATACCGATGGTCACGATCACGTCGTGGATCAGGGAGACGATTGCACCAACAGCGAACTTCCACTGAAAGCGGAACGCCAGGTAGATCAGGATGCCGCCCAGCGCCATCAGCATGCCGAGGCCGCCTTGGTCGCGCAGTTCTTCACCTACCTGCGGGCCAACGAACTCGACGCGTTTGACCGTCGCCGGGTTGTCGCCGCCGACCTTCTGCAGCGCTTCGGCTACCTGATGACCCAGTTGCGGATCTTCACCCGGCATACGCACCAGCAGATCGGTGGTCGCACCGAAGTTCTGCACGATGGCTTCGTGATAACCCGAGGTAACCAGCTGCTCACGCACCTTGGTCACATCCGCCGGACGCTCGTAGGTCAGCTCGATGAGCGTACCGCCGGTGAAGTCCAGACCCCAGTTCATGCCTTTGGTGAAGACACTGAACAAGGCCAGCAACGTGAGGAACAATGTGACGCCGAACGCGAAGTTGCGAACGCCCATGAAATTGATTGTACGTAACATGGCAGCCCCTTAAATCCACAACTTCTTGAAGTCACGACCGCCGAAGATCAGGTTGACCATCGCGCGGGTGACCATGATGGCCGTGAACATCGAGGTCAGAACCCCGAGGGACATGGTGACGGCGAAGCCCTTGACCGGACCGGTACCCATGGCGAACAGGATGCCGCCCACCAGCAAGGTGGTCAGGTTGGCGTCGAGAATCGCGGTGAATGCGCGGCTGAAACCTTCATTGATGGCCCGCTGCACGGTCATACCCGCAGCAATCTCTTCACGAATACGCGAGAAGATCAGTACGTTGGCGTCGACCGCCATACCCATGGTCAACACGATACCGGCGATACCCGGCAGGGTCAGCGTTGCACCCAGCAGCGACATCAGTGCCAGCAGCAGCACCATGTTCACACCCAGCGCAACGGTGGCGATGATGCCGAAGAAGCGGTAGATGGCCATGATGAACAGCGAAACGAACAGCATGCCCCACAGCGAGGCATCGATACCTTTGGTGATGTTGTCCGCACCCAGGCTTGGGCCAATGGTGCGCTCTTCAGCGAAGTACATCGGAGCGGCCAGACCACCGGCACGCAGCAGCAGCGCAAGTTCCGACGATTCGCCCTGACCGTTCAGGCCAGTGATACGGAATTGAGCACCCAGCGGCGACTGAATGGTCGCCAGGCTGATGATCTTCTTCTCTTCCTTGAACGACTGCACCGGTACGTCTTTCTCGACGCCATCAACCACTTGCTTGGTGTAAGTGGTGACCGGACGCTGCTCGATGAAGATTACCGCCATGCTGCGGCCCACGTTCGAACGGGTCGCACGGCTCATCAGCTCGCCGCCGTGACCGTCCAGACGAATGTTCACTTCTGGCGTGCCGTGCTCGCCGAAGCCAGCCTTGGCGTCAGTTACCTGGTCGCCAGTGATGATCAGGCCACGCTCGATCTGTGCCGGCGGACGCTTGCCTTCACGGAATTCGAAGGTTTCGGAAGTGGCTTTCGAAGCGCCAGGCTCTGCAGCCAGACGGAACTCGAGGTTGGCCGTCTTGCCGAGGATACGCTTGGCTTCTGCGGTGTCCTGCACGCCCGGCAGCTCAACCACGATACGGTTGGCGCCCTGACGCTGGACGATCGGTTCGGCAACACCCAGTTCGTTGACGCGGTTACGTACCGTGGTCAAGTTCTGCTTGATGGAGTATTCGCGGATTTCCGCCAGCTTGGCCGGGGTCATCGCCAGACGCAGCACCGGTTGACCGTTCAGATCGGCCGGAACAATGTCGAAATCGTTGAAGCTCTTGCGGACCAGAGCACGGGCCTGTTCGCGGGTCGCTTCGTCAGTGAAGCCCAGCTGAATGGCACCGTTGAGTTGCGGCAGGCTGCGATAGCGCACTTTCTCTTTGCGCAACAGGCTCTTCACATCGCCTTCGTAGACTTTCAGGCGTGCATCGAGCGCTTTGTCCATGTCCACTTCCAGCAGGAAGTGCACACCACCGGACAAGTCCAGACCCAGCTTCATCGGGTGCGCGGCCAGGCTGCGCAGCCATTGCGGGGTGGTTTGTGCCAGGTTCAGCGCGACGACGTAGTCATCACCCAAAGCCTTGCGCACAACGTCCTTGGCAGGCAACTGGTCTTCAGCCTTGACCAGGCGAATCAGACCGCCTTTGCCACCAGCTGACAGCGAAGCCGCCTTGACGTCGATGCCGGATGCCTTGAGCGCAGCGCTCACGCGATCCAGATCGGCCTCGGTGACCTGCAGCGCAGTGCTTGCGCCACTGACCTGAATGGCCGGGTCATCGGGATAAAGATTGGGAGCGGAATAAATCAGACCGATCGCCAGCACCGCCAGGATCAGAATGTATTTCCACAGAGGATATTTGTTCAGCATCACGCCGCCCGTTTATGACGCGGGGCGCCTTGCGCGCCCCGTCGATTGAGAATGAAGTTGAAGCTTTTAGATCGCTTTGAGCGTGCCTTTTGGCAGCGTGGCGGCGATAGCGCCTTTCTGGAACTTCATTTCGACGGTGTCGGACACTTCCAGCACCACGAAATCGTCGGCAACCTTGGTGATCTTGCCAGCGATGCCGCCGGTGGTCACAACTTCGTCACCCTTTTGCAGGCTGCTCAGCAGATTCTTCTGCTCTTTGGCGCGTTTGGCCTGTGGACGCCAGATCATCAGGTAGAAGATGATCAGGAAGCCGACCAGGAAAATCCACTCAAAACCGCCACCCATAGGGGCCGCAGCTGCCGGTGCAGCACCGTCTGCCATGGCATTAGAGATAAAAAAGCTCATTTAGCACTCCAGTTGCAAATGTTGAATCTTGGGGTCAGAAAACTCAGTCCAAAGGCGGAACAGGCAATCCGCGTTTGGCGTAGAAGGCATCGACAAAGGCGGCCAATGTACCCTGTTGAATAGCCTCGCGCAAACCAGCCATAAGCACTTGATAATGGCGCAAGTTATGGATGGTATTGAGCATGCTCCCCAGCATTTCGCCGCACTTGTCCAGGTGATGCAGATAAGCGCGGGAGAAGTTCTGGCAGGTATAGCAATCGCAGGTCGGATCGAGCGGCGAATCATCATGGCGATGGAACGCGTTACGGATCTTCAGCACGCCGGTATCGATGAACAGATGCCCATTGCGGGCATTACGGGTTGGCATCACGCAATCGAACATGTCCACACCGCGGCGCACACCCTCCACCAGATCTTCCGGTTTGCCAACGCCCATAAGGTAACGAGGTTTGTCAGCCGGCATCATGCCCGGCAGATAATCCAGCACCTTGATCATTTCATGCTTGGGCTCGCCCACCGACAGACCGCCAATGGCCAAGCCGTCGAAGCCGATCTTGTTCAGGCCTTCGAGCGAACGCATGCGCAGATCCTGGTGCATGCCGCCCTGAACGATGCCGAACAGCGCCGCCGTGTTGTCGCCATGGGCGTTTTTCGAGCGCTGGGCCCAACGCAGCGACAACTCCATGGAGATGCGAGCGACATCTTCGTCAGCCGGGTATGGCGTGCATTCGTCGAAAATCATCACGATGTCGGAGCCCAGGTCACGCTGGACCTGCATCGACTCTTCCGGGCCCATGAACACTTTGGCGCCATCGACCGGCGAGGCGAAGGTCACGCCCTCCTCCTTGATCTTGCGCATGGCGCCCAGGCTGAACACCTGGAAACCGCCGGAGTCGGTCAGAATCGGGCCTTTCCACTGCATGAAATCGTGCAGGTCGCCGTGCTTCTTTATCACTTCGGTGCCAGGGCGCAGCCACAGGTGGAAGGTGTTGCCCAGAATGATTTCAGCGCCAATCGCCTCGATATCCCGCGGCAGCATGCCCTTGACCGTGCCGTAGGTACCCACCGGCATGAAAGCCGGGGTCTCGACGGTGCCACGGGGGAAGGTCAGGCGACCACGACGAGCCTTGCCATCGGTGGCAAGCAGCTCAAACGACATGCGACATTCGCGACTCATACGGTTTCCTCTGGGCCTGGCTCTTTAGGACCGGCAGGCGCGGGGTTACGGGTGATGAACATCGCATCACCGTAGCTGAAAAAGCGGTATCCGTTGTCGACCGCGGCTTTATAGGCCGCCATGGTCTCCGGGTAACCGGCGAACGCCGAAACCAGCATCAACAGCGTGGATTCGGGCAAATGGAAGTTGGTGACCAGGGCATCGACCACATGAAACGGCCGGCCCGGGTAAATGAAAATGTCCGTATCGCCGCTGAACGGCTTGAGCACGCCATCGCGGGCGGCGCTTTCCAGGGAACGCACGCTGGTGGTCCCCACCGCCACCACGCGACCGCCGCGAGCGCGGCAGGCAGCCACCGCATCCACCACGTCCTGGCCGACTTCCAGCCATTCAGTGTGCATGTGATGGTCTTCGATCTTCTCGACCCGCACCGGCTGGAACGTGCCCGCGCCCACGTGCAAGGTCACGAACGCCGTCTCGACGCCCTTGGCGGCAATCGCCTCCAGCAGCACCTGATCGAAATGCAGCCCCGCCGTCGGCGCCGCCACCGCGCCCAGGCGCTGGGCGTAAACGGTCTGATAGCGCTCGCGATCGGCGCCTTCATCGGGGCGGTCTATATAAGGAGGCAACGGCATGTGCCCGACACGGTCGAGCAGCGGCAGGACTTCTTCGGCAAACCCCAGTTCGAACAGCGCATCGTGACGCGCCAGCATCTCAGCCTCACCACCGCCATCGATCAGGATCTTCGAACCTGGCTTTGGCGATTTGCTGGAACGCACATGGGCCAGCACGCGATGACTGTCGAGCACCCGCTCCACCAGAATTTCCAGCTTGCCGCCGGAAGCCTTCTGACCAAACAGCCGCGCCGGGATCACCCGGGTATTGTTGAACACCATCAAGTCGCCCGGGCGCAAATGCTCAAGCAAATCAGTGAATTGACGGTGTGCCAGGGCGCCGCTGACCCCATCGAGGGTCAACAGGCGACTATTGCGACGCTCGGCCAGTGGATGGCGGGCAATCAGCGAATCGGGGAGGTCGAAAGTAAAGTCAGCAACGCGCATGATGGGGTTCGTCTAGCAGGGCCGGGAAGTCTAGCGGAATTATCGAAAATTCTCCATGTACCTGATTGACCAGCGGTATTCACCTCTCTATACTCCGCGGCCATTGCCCTGATGGCGGAATTGGTAGACGCGGCGGATTCAAAATCCGTTTTCGAAAGGAGTGGGAGTTCGAGTCTCCCTCGGGGCACCATAATTTTCCTTGTAAATCAAGGACTTAGAAAAGGGGTAGAAAGAAATTTCTACCCCTTTTTCTATCCAAAAAATCTACCCTTCTCATACCCTTTTCTTGGGAAAAACCGCCTCCCGGTGGCGTCCGCTTCGGCTTCGCTCTGCACACCTGAAACGGTGTATTGAAGCTATCCTTCTTATCCAGACCGTTTGACGTGCTGCGGCTCTGCAGCAGTGCGGGAAAGGGTCAACCATGGATCGAATGTGTCTCATACTCAGGTGAGGATTAGCCTAAGAATGATTATCAGACCATTTACTATTTAGATTGCCACTAAGCTCTGCAAAAACCTCTACATAAAAAGCGACAAAAAGCATGATGGCAAAATGACACGCCATGGGTTAGTGTTTGTGTTATTTCGCTGGGTTCATCGGTGTAGGTAACTAATATGTTTGGGCACTATAAAAATAGACAGAAGCATTACGAAATAGTCAAACAGATATTATGGCAAGACTATAAAGTTGATAACGAGTTGAATCCAAATTTTATTTCGCTATCCGATTATAAAAGCATAGTTGATGAAGCTGTTCGTGATGAGATAAATGATGAAGAGGTCGCATTAAAAGTTGTGACCAGATATTGTGTTAACTTGGCAGCCAATGGCCATATACAAGATGCAAAACAATTAGCTCCAAGAGTTCTATTTGCTGCTGAGTATTTTTTAGATCGCGGCTTAATATCAAAAAAAATCAGGAATTACGTGAATACAGGGCTATCAAGTTATGTTCTGCCTACCAAAGACTGAATACAACATATTGGCCTGCTAGGTCGTTTTTAGCGGTTGAAGTTGTTCAAGCTTGAAAAATTACCAGATGAACGCGGTGGATGGTCATTTCATATTCTGTGAAATTTAAAGAATATGGTTGACCTCTATTTGATAATTAAGGTCCCACCTTAAATATATTTTCGGTTTTCTATTGACAACGTTTTTCATTGATTTTAAGCCAAAAAACGACTATCCAAGAAAATTGAAACTCAAAAAACCGACAAAAAACGTAGAAAAAACTCAATGCACTTTTCTAGTGCGTCAACAGAAACAAGCTAAAAACGGCGTGTTTTAATTCCCGGTATTACCATACGCACAAGATGGTAAATCGTCTAAAAACGGCAATTTCAAAGGTTTTGATTTTTGAAAGTTTTGCTACTCAAAATTTATTGAATATAAAAATTTGAGTTCTACGCTTTTGATTTTGATATGCGAACTTTGTTCGCAATACCCAGATGCTTTTCGCCTGTTAGGGCGGGCTTTTGCTTTTGCTCTTCTTGGATAACTCTTAAATAAGTGTCGCAAGTTGATTTTATAGGTTTTTTTGA
>NZ_JBSVXG010000074.1:0-27974 GCF_054070595.1 Pseudomonas sp. SDO55104_S430
CCCAAAAGATGGGACTGCTACGCAGTCCAACGGGGGCAAGCCCCCTCGCCACAGGCCCCCCCTCACCACAAAGTGCTCGACACCTTTTCAATCTCACTTGCCTTGCATCACGAAGTTCCGAGCCCGCCGGACAGATCAGCCGCTGAAGTCGAGCCAGGCCGCTCATGGATTGCGCCATGTCGGACAGATAATCGGACATGCCCAGCGTGTCATGCTCTTCGAGCTCGGAAACGAACGACTTCGCTCCTTTGGCCAATGCATCGATCTGGTCGGCTGCCGTGTCACGGTATTGACCGAACTGCGCATCGGCCTGTTGCCTGGCGCTGCCGAGCGTATGGGTCAAATCTTCCTTCAAATGCTCAAAACCCTGCTCGGGGTTGTCATTGCCCGGATTTCCCGTCGAAGTCCCCGCTCTGTTGTCAGGAGTGTCCATGTCGTCCCTCGCTGTGCGATGTATCGCCGTCGGGCTGCGCGGCACCATTGCCCTGAGCCCCTCTTAGCAGAGGACGGAGCGAAGCTTGCGGGAGTTCAAAGAGGTTGATGAACGAAAGGCATGTCCGATTTGTCGATACAGACAAGAGGACCCTGCGCCTGTCCAGAGATGTACTACGCTGACTCCACGAATGACTTCGCTTGATTAATGTTGTTGTAGAACAAAGGCATAAGGAGGCAAGCCGTGCGCCTGTCAGATTTCATAACGGCGAACATCGAGCCGATATTGCAGGAGTGGGAGAACTTTGCCCGTACCGTGAACACCCCCTACCCCACGATGGACAACAAGGGTCTGAGAAACCACGCCCTGCAGATACTGAGTACCATCGCCCTGGATCTGGACACGCCCCAGACGGATCAGCAGCAATTGGCTAAATCCCAGGGCAATGCCCCTGTCAATCCGCACGAAACCGCAGCGCAAACCCACGCGATCCTGCGGTTGATCGACGGCTACTCGCTGGATCAGGTGGTGTCGGAATACCGCGCGCTGCGTTCAAGCGTGCTCAGGCTCTGGCTGGCAAAAGCCTTCGTCGGGGAGCCGCATCAATTGCAGGACATGATGCGCTTCAACGAAGCGATCGATCAGGCGCTTGGGGAATCGATCACGGCCTATGGCAACGCGGTGGAAACCACGCGCAAAAGGGTGCTGGCGGTTCTGGGCCACGATCTGCGCTCGCCATTGGGCGCGATCATGATGTCGGCGGATTTGCTGCAACGCCCCAAAAAACCGGATCCCGAGCGCCAAGCGAATCTGACGACACAGATAGGGGTGAGCGTGCGGCGGGCCAACCAGATCGTTGACGACCTGATTGACCTGGCACGCTTCAATCTCGGCTCCGAGTTACCCCTGACTCGACAGAACACAGACCTCACACCGGTTTGCCAGATTGCCATCGATGAAGTCCGTGCCGGTTATCCGCAGCGGCAAATTCACTTCAATGCCCAGGCCGCTGTTAAAGGCGAGTTCGACCCATTGCGCATGGGTCAAGTGTTCACCAACCTGATCAGCAATGCAGTGCAGCATGGCGACCGGCAACAGCCCGTTGAAGCGTCGCTGGAAGTGGATGGCGGAAATGTATGCTTCACGGTGAAAAGCTACGGCGAACCCATTGGAGACCGTGAAATGCCCTTTCTTTTCGATCCGCAGGCGCGGTATTCAACCTATTCGCAGGACGATCAAAAGAAGTCTTCCGGGCTGGGTCTTGGTCTGTTCATTACGGCAGAAATCGTGAACGGGCACGGCGGCAGCATCGAGGTGCAGTCGACGCTGGAAGAAGGGACGATTTTTCGGGTGACCTTGCCGGTCAAATGAACCTGCTGTGGACGCAGGATCAAGCCCCGCCGAAGCGGGGCTCGACATGATCAGACAGCATCAGGAATTACGATTGCCGCCACCGCTGTGCTGCCCACCTTTTTTGCCGGCCTCGGAGGCCTTTTCCCGATCCTGAGAAAAGTTGCCGCCCGAGCTGCCGCGACCGCCCTGCCCGCTGCCTTGGCCGCCGGTACGCTTGTCATCACCGGACTGACGGTTGTTACCACCCGACGCCTGTCCGCCTTTCTTGCCGGCTTCCGAAGCTTTTTGCGGATCGTTGGCGAAATTGCCGGAGTTATCTTCTTTGTTAGCCATTTCAATTCACCTCATCGTTGTCATTGCGAACTCGTGGAGTTCGTATAACTCCGAGAGAGAGAACCTTTGAAAGTTTGAACAAATTGGCGGGCCAACGACGAGCGGACCGGGCTTATTGGTTCCAATTGATTTGGCCAATGCTACCACCGGTGAAACACCGCTCCAGACGCGTTGCGCTTGATCTTTGGCCGATGCGGTCAATGCTTGAATAAAGGAATCGAAGTTGTCGAAGAGGAAGAATTCATGTCCGAGCACATCATTCATTTCCACTGTCAGATCGATCAGAACACCACCGAGCGGTTCAGGGATTGTTGCCTGGATGCCATTGAGCAAGGCGCGACGTCCCTGTTGCTGAACCTGTCCACCAGCGGTGGCAGCACCAGTTTCGGCTTCACGCTGTACAGCTTTCTCAAATCGCTGCCCGTGCCGCTGTGCGCGGTGAACGCGGGCAATATCGAGTCGATGGGCATCATCATGTTCCTGGCGGCGGGCCGGCGCATCACCTCGCCGCATTCGCGATTTCTGATTCACCCGATGAACTGGTACTTCAACCAGAAAACCGTGGATCACCAGCGGTTGCGCGAGTATCTGTCGACGCTGGATAACGACTTGGCGCGGTACGTGGACATCTACAACGTCGAGACGGCCAATGCGGTGCAGAAGCTGGACATCTTTCACTGCCTTTCCGCTGAAGAGAAGGTCATTGCGGCGCATGAGTCGCTGTCGTACGGGCTGGCCCAGGAAGTGCGGCAGATGACCTTTCCTGCCGATATCAAGCACTGGAAAGTCTCGGGTATCGATTGACGGGTTTTTGGCTTTCTGTAGGAGCGAGCCTGCTCGCGATGGTCATCAACGATGACACTTGCTGCCTGACACCCCGCGGTGTCTGGACCACCATCGCGAGCAAGCTCGCTCCTACAGAAAGCGGGTGTTTTGGGTTGTCTATCGCCGCGCAGGGAAACCTCTGAAGGCATCTTCGTCACAGGCTGTAGGGCATTTCTGTTTTTCCTACACCCTGGTTTTGCCCCGCCTGACTGGGGCAGAATCCCACGCCCCGGGGGTTTGACACCCGGGGTGTAGGACGCGCTGTAGGTTCTGGGAAATTTTCTGGGCAAAGTCGTCGGAGATTTCCTTCGAAACGCGGCGATTTGCATGAACTGGTGGGCGTTGGATGGGCGGGATAGTCTTTTTCCCGTCGCCGTGAAAGCGGTGGCTGGGTGTAGGAACCCGGGTATCTGGCTTGCATCAGTTCTGTTGCTTGATTGCGGCGGCTGTGTGCGGGACCACGTTTCGACGTGGCTGAGTTAGATGCCCTCAGTTCCTACTCCCGTGCACGGCTGCCACCCAAGCCCGTAGGAAGGCCGGTGGTTGCTTCAAATAGGTATCTAAAAGAGTTTTCCAACATGACAAAACTGCATCCGGATCCACCCTACGAAAAACCACTGCCCCCTCCCGTCAACCGCTGGATGGCTATGACCGGCAACTGCTCCGACATGCCCACCTTCTTCATCGACACCCACGTCCCGCTCGACATCCTGATGGAGGCGGCCAACTACCGGATCCGCGCCGTCACTCAGGTCCTGGAGAACCTCGCCATGCGCGGCTCCATCGAGTGCGAGTCTTTCATCCTCAGCGACTTCGCCCTGCTCTGCGCCATCCCGCTGCGCGACGGTTGCGACGTCCTGGACATCATCGGCCGCCGCCTGCGCGCCCGGCCTTCGCCATAACCAACGCGCAAATCAACTGTGGGAGCGGGCTTGCCCGCGAAGGCGTCGGTTCAGGCGACATCGATGCTGAATGTGCCGGCCTTTTCGCGGGCAAGCCCGCTCCCACATGGTTCTGCATCGACCACAAAACCTGCGCACGACACAAAAACCTGCTCGCGATGGTTTCCAACGATGAGGCTGGGGGCCTGACACCCCGCAGTGTCCGGACATTCATCGCGAGCAGGCTCGCTCCCACAGGTTCCTGCGCCGAGCGCCCCAGGAATTACATCAGCGATGCTCATTCTCGATCCTCGCCAGCCAGGCAGGCGATTTGCCGTGATAGTCCCCACCGGCCACTGCCTCCAAATAGGCCCGATCGGCCTCCATCCGTAGATCTCGCCATTCGCTCCAGCTGATGATGCCTAAACGGTCCATCTCATCGGTCTGACGCACCAGCTCGTCGTGCCAGGCGTCGGGGCAGTCCATGCGCAGCGGCTTGTTATCCAGCGCGCGGTGCCAGGCATCCAGGGTTCGCAGCCGCAACTCCTGTGCCGGTGTCAGCAGATTTCTGAAGGCATACATACTCTGGCCCTCCCGGTATTTTTAAGTGGAGAGAGAGAGAGCGGGATAGGTTCACAAGATCTGACGATCAGCGCGGCTGATCCAATCCAAACTGTAGGAGCGAGGCTTGCCCGCGAAGGCGTCAAGCCAGCCAACATCAATGTTGAATGTGCCGGCCTATTCGCGGGCAAGCCCGGCTCCCACAGGGTTCTGTGTTGATCACAAAACCTGCGAACGACACAAATCCACTGTGGGAGCGGGCTTGCTCGCGAAGGCGGCGGGCCAGCCACCATTGATGTTGAATGTGCTCACCTCTTCGCAGGCAAGCCCGGCTCCCACAGATCCACTTTGAAATCATCTAATGTGACCGAGCGCCTTGGCTATCTGCAATGGCTCCCGAGGGTCAGTCTTGCAGACTGCACGCCTGTATTTCGTACAGGGCTTGTGCAAGTGCCTGATTTTCTTGGGACTGGAACGAGCAGCGAATTTGGCACAGGAAATGCGACAGCTCTTGGGACACCTCAACGCCTGACCCACGGTCAGGGCAAATTCCGTGAAGCCTGAGGCAGCCAAAAATGAACGCAATCGACCTTCTGAAAGCCGACCACGAAAAAGTCAAAACCATCCTGGGCCAGTTGAGTGAATCGACTGAGAGAGCGACCAAAAAACGCGTTGAACTGCTGGAGAAGCTTGAAATGGAGATTTCCATCCATACCAAGCTAGAGGAGGAAATCCTCTACCCCGCCTTCAAACAAGCCGGGACCAAGGAAGAGGACGTCATGTACTTCGAGGCCAAGGAAGAGCACCGCACGGTGGATTCGCTGGTGCTGCCGGACCTCAAGGAAACCGACCCTGGGACGCCTGAGTTCGCCGGGCGGGTGAAGGTGGTCAAGGAGTTGTTGGAGCACCACATTGAAGAGGAAGAGACGGAGATGTTTCCCAAGGCGAAGAAGCTGCTCGGCAAGGCCAAGCTTGATGAGCTTGGGGAGCAGATGGAGATGATGAAGAGCAGCTTCAAGAAGGAATGGGCGGCTAGTCATATGGCTGCCTAATTTCCCCCCCTGTGGGAGCGAGCCTGCTCGCGATGGTCGTCAACGATAACGCGGGCTGTCTGAATGCCTGCGTTGACCGTGCGTTCATCGCGAGCAGGCTCGCTCCCACGAAGGGGGCACGGGAGATCTGCAATGAAAAATCCGGGAGCCGACACACAGGCCATTTTGCTCGAACCCAATGACTGGGTCCCCAACAACCCGCGCCTGCCGGTATTGATCTACCCGCAGGTGTTCCCCGTGCAGGGCAACGACCCGGCAGCCAGCATCGAACAAGTGTTCACCGCCAACGGCTGGCCACCGCAATGGCGCGACGGGATTTACGACTATCACCATTACCACACCGAAGGCCATGAAGTACTCGGCATTGCCAGGGGTCAGGCGCGGTTGATGATTGGTGGGCCGGACGGCTACGAACTTCATGTCAGCGCAGGCGATGCGCTGTTGCTGCCGCCGGGCACCGGTCATTGCAACCTGGGCTCCAGCGACGATTTTCTGGTGGTCGGTGCCTATCCGCCGGGTCAGCGGGCGGATATCTGCCGGAAGGCGCCCGATGAAGTGCAAATCCAGCGCATCGAAGATCTGCCCTTCCCCGACAGCGATCCCGTACAAGGTCCATAAAGCTCATTCAGCGCAAATCCGTCTCAAGGGCTGGCAGGCTCACCATCAACCGCCCTCTCCCTGGACGAAACCGGCAGTGGCGGAAACTGCTCGTTGAGCAGCGAAATGTGGTCCAGCGCCTGGCGAAACATGGCATCGGCCTTGCCACGTTGCTGCAGATACTCAAGGAACTTCTCACTGTCGAAGTCCGGTTGCTCGAGCATTTCTGACGCACACCGATTGAGGGCATTGGCTTCTTCAAACAATTTTTTGTTCTGCTCCATCGCGAAACGTCGGCAGGCCAGGAGCTGAGCGGCTGAATAACGGGAATGCATGTAACGATTCCTCTTATAAGCGGCTCAAGGACGTGACGGAGATGGCGCAGGAGAGCCGAACCTGATGCCCCAGAATCGACGCATTTTTAGCTGTCGATGAGTTTGTGACCCCGGGGTTCGAAAGAAAGATCAAAGTATTTGGATGCCGCCGGGCGGGAAATTCGCGCAGGCGCGACCATTGGTAAAACCGAATGAATTTATGGTCCAGGCCGCTTCTCTGAATTTAACACCCAGGAAAAGTCAGCGGAGCAGCCCTATGACAGCGTTAGAAAGGATCAACGAACACTCGACTGCGGCGCCCACGTGCTCCCGTGACGTCCCTTCCATCTATCACGTGGCGCTCAATTGCGACGTCGGCGCCCACACTGACATGCTCAAAGACTTCCTGAACAGGCAGCTGGATGCCGTGCGCGAGCTGCCCTGTCCTCTTCCGGATGATATTGGGCAGTGGTCCGAGTGGATGGAAGAAAACGCACGGGGGGTGGCCGATGAATATGCCCTGTATCTGCAAGGCCGCCATGCCGGAGAGCCCCGTCGTTTCTTCGGCAACAAGGCCCATGCATTGTATTTCCTGCAGCGGGTCGCACCGGCCAAACTGGTGGACGGCGCCTGGCTCTACAGTGCAGTCAAGCACCCGACGGATTGGCGTTATCACGGCCTGATCCGCACCTATCTGGAAGAACTGGGCGACGGCGACCCCGCGCTGAATCATGTGGTGCTGTATCGCAATCTGCTGGCCAGCCACGACTGCGTGGCCTCCCATCAACTGGATGACACGCTTTACCTGCAAGGCGCGTTGCAGCTGACCCTGGGGCACCTGGGGGATGATTTTCTGCCGGAGGTGATCGGCTACAACCTTGGCTACGAGCAACTGCCGCTGCACCTGCTGATCACCGCTTTCGAGCTCAATGAACTGGGGATCGACCCGTATTACTTCACCCTCCATGTGACCATCGACAACGCCAGTACTGGGCATGCGCGCAAGGCGGTGGAGGCGGTTTCAGCGTTTCTGGCCGGGGCTGACGATCCCGATGAGTTTCTTGCCCGATTGCGCCGGGGCTACATGCTCAACGAGCTGGGCAAGGGTTCGACGTCGGTGATCCAGTCGTTCGATCTCGAGCAAGAGCTGGTCGACATGCTTGAACGCAAGCGCGCTTTCGGCCAGCACATGCATTCCGATTACTGCCGGCTGGAAGGCAAGACGGTCAACGAATGGCTGGCTGCTCCGGGGCAGATTCGCGAGTTTCTGGCGGCACTGGAGGAACGTGGCTGGATCAAGCGTTTTCAAGACCCCGAACAGAGTCGTTTCTGGCAACTTGTCGATGGACCGGGGGCCGCGATGTTCGGGGTGTTCAACGGGTATGAGAAACAGCTGCTGCGGGACTGGATTGCCGGAGATTCGCAGAGTGCGAATCCGTTCAGGGCACAGTTCCGGCGTACGCAGCCGGTGCAGGCGATCGAGGTCGAACCGCTTGGCGAGCACCTGACTCTGGACGAACTTGTCGACAAACTGTCGCCAGCGCTGCATCCCAGCCCCGAAGGCCTGCAAGCCACGCGCATCTATGCCCGGCAATTCGGCTTAACGGGGGGCAATCCATGAACACGCTTAACGTCGTCGCACAGGACACCGAGCATGACCTTCCGCTGTTGCAATTGGGCAGACGATTGCAGGCCGATCAATACCGTTTCATCACGGTGACGCCCTTGACCCATCAGCGGGTCAACGCACGTCCGGAAAATCATCGGGCGCGCCATTTGCGAGATATTTTTGGCTGGAGCCGGCCGTTCGAGTCCGAGCTGTTGCGTGAGTCGGAACTGAGGACGCTGATGGAGTGCGGTCTGCTGCGAGCCCACGGCGGGATGTGGCTGAGCGAGGTGCGGTGGTCGAGCATCGATGACTTGCTGTTCGTGCATTCGAGTTTTCCCACGACCAGTCATGATTCGGTGTTTTTCGGGCCCGACACTTACCGCTTCGCCCAGGCGATACAGGAGCATCTGCGCACGTCCAGCCACAGGATTCAGAATGCCGTCGACATTGGTTGCGGCAGCGGCGCGGGGGCGATCCTGATTGCCCAGGCCCGGCGCGATGCACATGTGCTGGCGGTGGACATCAACCCTACGGCGTTGCGATACACGGCGGTGAATGCCGCGCTGGCGGAGGTCGAGAACGTGTCCACGCAGCCGAGCGATCTGCTGGGCAATGTGTTTGGGCAATTCGATTTGATTGTCGCCAATCCGCCGTATATGCAGGACATCCAGCAGCGTGCGTATCGGCATGGTGGGGAGAATCTTGGGTCGGATCTTTCGGTGAAGATCGTTGGGCAGGCGATTGAGCGACTGGCACCCGGCGGCACTCTGTTGCTGTACACGGGTGCGCCTTCAGTGGATGGGGTCGATATTTTCTTCCAGCACGCCTGGCCGCTGTTCGACAGGCCTGACTTGAGCTGGACCTACAGGGAAATGGACCCGGATGTTTTTGGTGAGGAACTGGAAAGCCCGACCTATGCGATGGCTGAGCGCATCGCAGCAGTCGTGCTGACCGTCACCCGAATCTCATAACAAACACGATCCCCTGTAGGAGCGAGCATGCTCGCGATGGTCGTCAACGATGACGCTGGCAACCTGACACCCCGCGGCGTTCTCGAGTCCATCGCGAGCATGCTCGCTCCTACAGGGTCCGCGTGCACAGCAGATTCAGATTAGGCTATTGTCCGGCCGCTTTTCACAGGCATGTTTGCCCCTGCAGGTTTCCATCAGCAGGTGATCCACGACATGTGACAGCGCCTCCTGATCACCCTTCCCACGAGTCAGCACTTCCTGATAAACCTGCCGCTGTCGCTGCGCACTGCTGCCGTCGCTAATAATTCTGCGGATCTGCGCAAAAACACTCTCCACCCCCATCGCCCTCGCGGTTTTCTTAAGAGTCTGCTCGGTCAAAAACAACCACTGCTCAAGCGTAAACGGCCGATCGAACCCTTCTACCAGAAACGCCGCATTCAGCCCCGAACGCTTGGCCCGCCAGCGATTCTCCATCAGCATCCAGCGCGATTTCTGCGTGTAACTCGACCCCGGGCGCGGTTGTTCGATGGCATAGGCAATCATCAGGCGAAAGAACGAAGCGATGCACAGCGCGTCATCCAGGCGCGGGCAGGCGTCGGTCATGCGCAGTTCCAGGGTCGGGTACTTGGCTGAAGGCCTGATCCCCCACCAGCATTCGCTCGCTGACTTGATCGAGCCCGATGACATCATGAACGCCAGGTAAGCGTTGTAGTCGTAGTGATCGGCGAAGTACTCCGGCACGCCCATGCGCGGCCACTCGTCGCAGGCTGTCTGGCGATAGCTGTCAAAGCCGCTGTCGCTGCCTTCCCAGAACGGCGAGGAACTGCTCAAAGCCAGAAGCAGCGGTGTCCAGGGCAGCACTTCGTTCATCACCAGGATGCGGTCCAGTCTGTGCGGCACTTCCACATGCACGTGCAACCCCGAGAGCAGGCTGCGCCGCGCCACCCGTTGGTAGTCCTTGAACAGCTGCTGGAAATGAGACTGGTCGGTGGCGTATTGCGTACGCCAATCGCCCATGGGGTGGGAGCCGGCGCACATCAGGCCCAGGTCAAAGGGCTGGAGTGCATCGCGCAAGGCCTCGCGGGCGTCGGTGAGGTATTCGGCGGCTTGCGGCAGGCTGGTGAACACCGGTGAAGCGACTTCGATCTGCGCCTGGAACATCTCGTAAGCGAAGCTCCCGCCGACTGCCGCTTTACAGTGGCCGACAACCTCTCCGGTCAGCTTGCCGGGCATCTGTCGGGTAAACAGGTCCGTCACGAAATATTCTTCTTCCATTCCGAACTTCAGCTGTTCGTTCATTGCTCCTCCAGTGAGCCAAATAAGGATCAGGTCCTTCGGCGCAGGCGCCAGCATGCGCACGGATGGTGAGATCGGGTTCTTCTAAATGGAGGAACGGCTCGAGCCGGACGTTCCTGTGGACCGACCGAAGGTTGGTGGGTTTTGATGGGGGTGGCGTGTCTGGTGATGGGAGGGTGTTGCTGGTGGCCTCTTCGCGGGCAAGCCCGCGAAGGCGTCAGGCCAGCCAACATCAATGTCGAATGTGCCGGCCTCTTCGCGGGCAAGCCCGCTCCCACAGGTTGCTTTGTCGTCCACAAGTCCTTGTAAACAACACAAATCCCATGTGGGAGCGGGCTTGCTCGCGAAGGCGTCAGGCCGGCCGACATCAATGTTGAATATGCCGGCCTCTTCGCGGGCAAGCCCGGCTCCTACAGGTTGCTTTGTCGTCCACAAATCCTTGTAAACAACACAAATCCCATGTGGGAGCGAGCCTGCTCGCGATGATCGTCAACGATGACGCGGGCTGCCTGGATCAGGTACCCCACCGCCCCCATCACCCCTTGAGCAAATGCCGAATCCGCACCTGCGTTCCCGGCATCAGAAAACGCCGGGCGCTTGATTCGATTTTCAGCTCGGACCGGGTGACGCGGCCGTGGTGGCGAAGGTGGTCGAGCCAGGATTCGTCGAAGAACAGCTCGATCCACAGATTCGGGTTTTCGGTGTCCTGCATCAGCTGCCAGGAGAAGGATCCATTGCGGTTCCTCATTCTGCGCACCTGCTCCATGGCCTGTTTGAACGCCTCGGCGTCGGCCGGGGCGATTTCGTATTCCACGGTGATCATCACCGGGCCACGCTCGCCGTCGACATCGGCGCTGAGCAACGGCTGCGGCCAGTGCAGTGACGGGGCCAGGTCATCGGCGACGAGCACCGGGAGTTTTACCCACCAGCCCACCGCGACGCCGGCAATCATCACCCCGCCCGCGACACTCAATGAAACGGAGATGGAAACCCAACTGGCCAACAGCCCCCACACCAACCCGCCGACCGCCATGGTGCCGAAGAACACCAGGATGTACACCGCCAGCGCCCGGGCCTTGACCCAGGCCGGGACCGATGTTTGCGCAGACACCTGAAGGCTGGACAGCACGGCAATCCACGCCGCGCCGCTGATGAGCATGACCGGGATCAGCCCATAGAAATTCGGCACCCATGCCAAGGCCAGCAGGACAGCCGCATAGGTCAGGCTCGCCAGGGCCACCAGTTGGTTCACGGCAATCTGCCGACGCAACCACGGCAGGAACATCGCCCCGGCGACCGCCCCGACACCGACGCAACCCAGCAGGATGCCGAACTGCTCGGCGCTGCCCTTGAGCTCGCCGCGCACGATCAGTGGCAACAGCGACATCCCCGCACTGGCCCCGAGGAAGAACAACAGAGTACGCACCAACACCCTTTGCAGATGGTTCGAGCTTCGGGCATAGCGCCAACCCACACGAATCGCGCCGAACAGCCGTTCCGCCGGCAGCACCGGCTGCTGCGGTGTACGACGCCACATCGCCAGCACCGTGATCACCGCAAAAAAGACAGCGCATTGACCGCAAAAGTGGCCCACGGCCCCACCAGACTGATGATGATCCCGGCGATGGCCGGGCCCAGCGCCCGGGCGACGTTGACCCCGACGCTGCTGAGCGATATCGCCGCGGGCAGATCCGCTGCCGGCACCACCTCGGGCGTCAGCGCCGACCAGGCCGGCATGGTCAGTGCCGTGCCCACTCCCATGGCCAGGGTGAACAGCAGAAGCAGCGGCGCGCTCATCATCCCGGCAAAGGTCAAGATCGCCAGCACGAGCGCGACCACCGCCATGCCGGCCTGGGTCATCAGCAGGTATTTGCGCTTGTCGATGATATCGGCCAGCGCACCCGCCGGGAGCGCCAGCAAAAACATCGGAGCGGCGCCTGCCACCTGGACCAGAGCGACCATCAACGGGCTCGCCGACAACGAGGTCATCAACCAGCCGGCGCCCACTTCATGCATCCAGGTTCCGATGCTGGAGGCGATGCTGGCCAGCCACAGGCTGAGGAAAAGTCTCTGGCGAAGGGGTTGCCAGGCCGAAGGCGCGGCGGCGATCGCTTGATCGCGATTGATCGTATTCATTGAGCTTCCATCAAAGTTGACGCAGAAGTGGCCAGCGCTGTGACACTCTCCCACCAAGAGCCAGCCGTCCGGGGCCGGCGATAAAAATCGTCGAGAAGATGATCAGCAGCATCCAGGCGAACTGCCCCTCGGCCAGGCTCCATTCCGGGTGAACCAGAATCACCGAGACCGCCAGCAGAAACAGAATCGGCAGGGTCGCAAGACGGGTCAGCACACCCGCCATGATCAACACCGGGCACAGCACTTCGGCGAACACCGCCAGTGACAGGGTCAAGGTAGCGCCCATGCCGAACGGGTCCTCGATCACCCCCAGTTCATGCTGGAAATGCATGAGCTTGGGCAGCCCATGGACTGACAGCAGCAACAGGCAACCGCTGATGCGCAACCAAAACAGCGCGAGATCGCTGGTATTCATCCTGCTTGCATCGTCAGCCATGGACAGCCTCCTTTTGTTGCGTGCCGATCGACCTGTTTTGCGCCTTGTCCCCGCCAGGGAACGCGGCAGACATCACATCAGTGTCCTGCGCAGCGCCGCGGTGCGATTGTATGAATGTGCGTAGTTGGAAAATCTGTGCGCGGAAAACCTCCGGATAGGCACATTCATACAATCACTGCCCGCGACAGCGCCGTGAAAATGTCCGCTCTTTCAAGCGTCCCCAGACTATAGGCACTCGATCAGGAACCGGATGAATGCGCGTCACTTACTGGCTGCTTTGGCTACTTCCCGCCACCAGTGCGGCAGCTCTGGCCGACGAACCCATGGCGTCAGGCTTTTTGGATGGCTCGTCACTCAACCTGCTAAACCGCAACTTCTTCCTGCAAAGCGACTACCGATCCCCTACCCCGGCCAACCAGAGCTACAAGCAGGAATGGGCCCAGGGGTTCATCGCTTCGTTCGCCTCCGGTTTCACCCCGGGCACTATCGGCTTCGGGGTCGATGCCCATGGCTTTCTCGGGGTGAAACTCGACGGTGGCAAGGGGCATGCCGGGACGGGGTTGCTGCCGCTGGATTCGGACGGGCGCAGTGACAGCAACTATTCCAGCGCCGGTGGCGCGGTGAAGCTGCGCACCTCGAAAACCACCCTGGCCTACGGCGAGATGATGGTGGAAACCCCGGTGTTCGACACCGCCGACAAGCGCCTGCAACCGGAATACGCCACGGGGTTTCTGCTCGATAGCCGGGAGCTGGACTATGTGCATGTACAGGCGGGGCGTTTCACGGCGTTCAAGAATCAGGATGCTTCGACGAGCAAAGGAGATTTCACGGGTTACGGGGCGAGTACCGATACTGGCGGGATCAGCTTTCTAGGTGCGCAGTTGTTCGAAGACCAGCCGATTGGTGGTGCACTTTATGCGTCCGAGCTGAGCGAGACCTGGCGGCAGTACTACGCCAATCTGCACCTGAATCAGTCCGGGTTCTTTGTTGACGGCAACGTCTATCACACCCGGGATTACGGCGACGCGGCGGCCGGGGCGATCGATAACACGGCCTTTAGCCTGTCGGGGAAATACAAGTTTGGCGCCCATGGCTTCACCCTGGCCTATCAGAAGATCCACGGTGATACGCCGTTCGATTTTGTCGGGGGCGATTCAATCTATCTGGCCAACTCGATCAAGTACGCCGATTTCAATGGCCCTGGTGAGCGCTCATGGCAGGCGCGTTACGATCTGGATATGGGGGCTTTTGGTGTTCCCGGTTTGACGTTCATGACCCGCTATGTCACCGGTCGCGGCATCGACGGTACTCATGCGCCGCAAGGGGGCGCGTATAACCCGTTCGATCCGGATACCGGCCAGTTCGTGCCGCAGCAAGGGGATGGCGGACGCCATTGGGAGCGGGATATCGATCTGCACTATGTCGTGCAATCGGGTCCGGCGAAGAATCTGTCGATGAAGCTGTCCCACGTGAGCCATCGCGCCAACAGCGCCCAGGCCGGGGATGATATTGACCGGATCTACATCGTCCTCGAGTACCCCCTCAGTTGGGGGCACCTTTGAACCGGATCAGGCGAGTTTGATAACCCCACCCTGAATCTCGTCCCGCGCCATGCGCAGGTCGGTGGCGTCCTGGTTGAGCTGGTGAATCAAATTGAACAGCCGCTGCCGCAACACCTCGTCCTTGAGCTGTTCAGTTGCACGCATCACATCCAGCGCCGCGGTTTCATTGTTGCTGGCGACGGAGTCGAGCAGTTTGCGCATGCTTCTCGATGGCCGATTCATCGTGGATCCCTTCTGATTTGGTGGAGCGGATGATACGGGGGCATTGTTGCGTCTATGTTTCAAACCACCAACCCCGCAAACACCCTAAAACCCTGTAGGAGCGAGGCTTGCCCGCGAAGGCGTCAGGCCTGCCAGCATCGATGTTGGATGTGCCGGCCTCTTCGCGAGCAAGCCCGCTCCCACAGGTTTCTTTGTCGTCCACAAATCCTTGTAAACAACACAAATCCCATGTGGGAGCGGGCTTGCCCGCGAAGGCGTCAGGCCTGCCGGCATCGATGTTGAATGTGCCGGCCTCTTCGCGAGCAAGCTCGGCTCCTACAGGGGTAGGTGTAAGCCTGTCAGCCCGCCACGCTCTCACGAATCAGCTTTTTGTTGATCTTGCCAACGCTGGTCTTCGGGATTTCGCTGACGAACTTGAACTGCTTGGGGATGGCCCATTTGTTGATGCGGCCGCCGTCGACGAAGGCTTGCAGGTGGGCTTCGAGCAGTTTGCGGTCCAGGTATTGGCCGGCTTCGCACACCACCATGGCCATCGGGCGCTCGCCCCATTGCTCGTCGGCGATGCCGACCACCGCCACCGACATCACCGCCGGGTGTTCGCTGATCAGGCTTTCCAGTTCCAGGGAGCTGATCCACTCGCCGCCGGTCTTGATCACGTCCTTGATCCGGTCCTTGATTTCCACGCAGCCCTGCGGGTCGATCGAGGCCATGTCGCCGGTGTGCAGCCAGCCGCCGTCCCAAAGCTCGGCGCCCTTGCCCTTCTCTTTCAGGTAGCCCTGGGTCAGCCACGGTGAGCGCACCACGATTTCGCCCAGGGACTCGCCGTCGTGGGCCACATCCTGGCCATTGGCGTCGATGATTTTCAGGTCGACCATCGGGATCGGCGTGCCGGTCTTGATCCGCGTCGGCAACTGGTCCGCCATCGGCTTTTCCAGATCCTCATCACGCAGATAAGTCAGGCACAGCAGCGGACAGGTCTCCGACATGCCATAACCGGCATGCATCACCATGCCCCGGCCGCTGGCTTCGCTGGCAATGCCCAGAGGCAAGGCACTGCCGCCAATAAGAATCTTCCAGCCGTCGAAGCGACCCTTCTTGCCCTCTTCGCAGTTGAGGATCATCTGCAAAATGGTCGGCACACAGTGGGAGAAACTGACCTTCTCCTCGCGATACAGGCGCACCAGGCTGTTGGGCTCGTAACGCCCCGGATAAACCTGCTTGAGCCCCATCAGGGTCGCTACGTACGGCACACCCCAGGCATGCACGTGGAACATCGGCGTGATCGGCATGTACACGTCATCCGAGCGCAGCAACGGCTGGCCCTGGTACACGCTCAGAGTGCCGACCGCGTTCAGGGTGTGCAGCACCAGTTGCCGATGGGTGAAGTACACCCCTTTCGGATCACCGGTGGTGCCGGTGGTGTAGAACAGCGTCGCCACCGAGTTCTCGTCGAAATCCGGGAACTCGTACTGGTCCGACGCCTCGGCCAGCAGTGCCTCGTACTCGCCAATCACTGGCAACGAGGCATTGGCCGCGCCGTTGTCGCTCAGCTGGACGAAGCCCTTCACCGTGGTCAAGCGATCCTGGATCTGCTCCACCAGAGGCAGGAAGTCGTCATGCACCAGCACCAGGTCGTCCTCGGCGTGGTTCATGGTGAACAACACCTGCTCCGACGACAGGCGAATGTTCACCGTGTGCAGCACCGCGCCGATCATCGGCACGGCGAAGAAGCATTCCAGGTAGCGATGGCTGTCCCAGTCGAGCAAGGCCACGGTGTCGCCGGCCTTGACCCCGGCCGCCGTCAGCGCATTGGCCAGGCGGCGGATGCGCTGGTTGAGCGTCTGGTAGCTGTAGCGCAGCTTGTCGGCGTAGACGATTTCCCGGCCCGGCTCGTAACGCACGCCGGACAGCAGCAATTGCTTGATCAGCAAGGGATAGGCGTAGGCGCCGTCGGCGGGCGGAATTATTTTTGTCGCCATCATCAATAGTTTCCTTGTTCTTTAGAACTGGTCGGCTTGCAGCGCGAAGAGGCAGTCGCTACCGGCCTTGACCGATGCGCTCAGCGAATGGATACGCGGCAGCAGTCGAGCGAAGTAGAAGCGCGCGGTGGCCAGCTTGCTGGTGTAGAAGTCGTCCGAAGAGTCGGCAACCAAAGATGCCGCCGCCATCTGCGCCCACATGTAGGCGTAGGCGGTGTAGCCGAACACGTGCAGGTACTCCACCGAGGCCGCGCCGATTTCATTCGGGTTGTGCTGGGCACGGTCGAGCAGCCAGGCGGTCAGTTCGTCGAGAACGTCCACGGCGGCGTTCAGCGGCTTGGTGAACTCGCCCAGCTCGGCGCTGGCATTGGCGGTGAATTCGCGGATTTGCGAAGCGAACAGACGGTAAAGCGCCCCGCCGCTGCCGACGATCTTGCGCCCGGCCAGATCCAGGGACTGGATGCCGTTGGTGCCTTCGTAGATCTGGGTGATGCGCACGTCGCGCACCAGTTGCTCCTGGCCCCACTCGCGTATGTAGCCGTGGCCGCCGAAGACCATCTGCCCATGCAGGGTGGTTTCAAGACCCATGTCGGTGAGGAACGCCTTGGCCACCGGGGTCAGCAGCGCTACCAGTTCCTGGGCGCGGTTGCGGGCCGTGGCGTCTTCGCTGTACTTGGCGGTGTCCAGTTGCAGCGCGACGTAGCTGGAGAACGCGCGACCGCCTTCGTTCAGGGCCTTCATGGTCAGCAGCATGCGGCGCACGTCCGGGTGAACGATGATCGGGTCGGCGGCCTTGTCCTTGTTTTGTGCGCCGGTGGGCGCACGGCTCTGGATGCGGTCCTGGGCATAGGCCAGGGCGTTCTGGTAGGAACGCTCGCCCTGGGCCAGGCCCTGGATTCCGACGCCCAGGCGCTCGTAGTTCATCATGGTGAACATCGCCGCCAGGCCCTTGTTCGGCGCATCGACAATCCAGCCGGTTGCGCCGTCGAAGTTCATCACGCAGGTGGCCGAGGCCTTGATGCCCATCTTGTGTTCGATGGAACCGCAGGACAGCGCATTGCGCTCGCTCAGGGAACCGTCGGCATTGACCAGCACCTTCGGCACCAGGAACAGCGAAATGCCCTTGGGCCCTGCCGGTGCATCCGGCAGGCGCGCCAGCACCAGGTGGATAATGTTCTCGGTCAGGTCCTGCTCGCCGCCGGTGATGAAGATCTTGCTGCCGCTGAGCTTGTAGCTGCCGTCGGCCTGTGGCACGGCGCGGGTGCGGATCATGCCCAGGTCGGTGCCGGCGTGAGCTTCGGTCAGGCACATGGAACCGGTCCAGGTGCCGGCGTACATGTTTGGCAGGTAAGCGGCCTTGAGCTCTTCGCTGGCGTGGGCGTTGATCGACAGGCAGGCGCCCGCCGTCAGCATCGGGTACAGGCCAAACGACAGGCTGGCGGCGTTGACCATTTCCTCGACCTGCGCCGAGATTGCCTTGGGCATGCCCATGCCGCCGTAGTGCGGATCACCACCGACACCGACCCAGCCACCCTCGGCGAACGCCTGATACGCCTGGGCAAAACCTTCCGGCGCGTTGACGGTGTCCGGGCTCCAGGTGCAGCCCTCTTCATCGCTCGGGCGGTTCAACGGCGCGATCACCTCGCCTGTGATCTTGCCGGCCTCTTCGAGGATCGCGGCCGCGGTGTCTTCGTCGATCACCTCGGCCAGGCGGGGCATTTGCGCCCACAGCCGGGAGACCTGGAAAACCTCGTTGAGTACGAAGCGCATGTCGCGCAGGGGAGCTTTGTAGTCAGACATTGTTGGCTTACTCGGAAGTGGTCAGGGCATGCGATACGCCCGGACGTTCAGTGGTTTCAATGTTTTGTGGGGTTGCAACGGCTCCGGTCGCAGGCACCCGCTCGCGCAGCAGGAAGTACGACAGGGCCGGGATCAGGATCAGCGCGCCAAGCATGTTCCACAGGAACATGAAGGTCAGCAGGATGCCCATGTCGGCCTGGAACTTGATTGGCGACCAGACCCAGCACACCACGCCGGCGGCCAGGGTGATGCCCACCAGCCCGACCACCCGGCCAGTGAAGGACACGGCGTTGCGGTAGGCCTGGGACAGCGGCAGACCCTGGCGCTGGAAGTGCAATTGCACGCTGAGCAGGTACAGGGCGTAGTCGACGCCGATCCCCACGCCGAGGGCGATCACCGGCAGGGTCGCGACTTTCACGCCGATGCCCATGGCGACCATCAGCGCTTCGCAGAGGATCGAGGTCAGCACCAGTGGCAACAGCGCCACCAGGGTTGCGCGCCAGCTGCGGAAGGTGATCAGGCAGAACAGGGTCACTGCGGCGTACACGTACAGCAGCATGGTGTGGTTGGCTTCGCGCACCACGATGTTGGTCGCCGCCTCGATGCCCGCACTGCCGGCCGCCAGCAGGAACTGCCGGTCAGGGGTGCTGTTTTCACGGGCGAACTTGTCGGCAATCGCCACCACGGCGTCGAGGGTCTCGGCCTTGTGGTCCTTGAGGAAAGTGATGACCGGCATCACCGAGCAATCGGTGTTGAACAGTTCCGGCGAGTTCACCGAAGCCTGCTGGGCGGCGTAGTTCAGCACGTCCTGATTGCGCTGGATGCTGTTGAGCTTGGGGTTGCCTTCGTAGGTGCCAGCGGTGATTTGCCGTACCGCGTTGACCAGCGAAGCCGTGGCCTGCACGCCCGGGTATTGCTGCAGCTCCCAGGCCAGGCGATCGGCGAGGATCAGGGTCTTGTAGTTCAGGCAGCCTTCGGGGGCGGTCTTGATCATCACCGCGAACAGGTCGCTGGACAGCGCGTAGTGGCTGGTGATGTAGGCGTTGTCGCGGTTGTAGCGCGAGTCGGCACGCAGCTCAGGCGCCCCGCTTTCCAGATCGCCGATCTTCAGGTTCTGGCTCACCATGAAGCCGCCAACGCCCATCAGTGTCGCCACCAGCACGGCGCCTGTGGCCCACTTGGCGCCGGTAAAGCGATCAAGCAAGTCCCAGAGTTTGCCGAACCCCTTGCTCTTCTCGGCGCGGGTATCGATTTTCAGCGCCCGCTCGGCGGCCTTGGCACCGACGCCGATATAGGACAGCGCCACCGGCATCAGCAACAGCGAGGTGAAAATCAACACTGCGACACCGATACTGGCGGTGATCGCCAGGTCCTGGATCACCGGGATATCGATCAGCATCAGCACCGCAAAACCCACGGCGTCGGCCAGCAACGCGGTCACGCCGGCGATGAACAGGCGGCGGAAGGTGTAGCGCGCGGCGATCAGCTTGTGGGTGCCACGGGCGATGTCCTGCATGATGCCGTTCATCTTCTGCGCGGCATGGGACACGCCGATGGCGAAGATCAGGAATGGCACCAGCACCGAGTACGGATCGATGGCATAACCCAGCCAGGCGACGATACCCAGCTGCCAGACCACCGCGATCAGCGAGCAGCCGACCACCAGCAGGGTGCTGCGCACGCAACGGGTGTAGGCATAGATGATCACCAGCGAGGTCACCACGGCCAGGCCGAAGAACATCATCACCTGGATCAGGCCGTCGATCAGGTCGCCCATCAGCTTGGCGAAACCGATCACCCGCACCTTGTACTGACCCTTGCCCTCCTCCCCGGCCTTGCGCGCCGAAGCGTCACCGGCGAACTCGATCTTGTCGCGCAGTTGCTCCTCGAGCATCTGCGAAAAGGCGTGATAGTTGATCGGCTTGCCGCCGGCGGCGGCCTTGTCCAGCAGCGGCACCACCAGCATGCTCGATTTGAAGTCGCTGGCCACCAGGCTGCCCACCAGACCGGCGCGGGCGATGTTCTGCCGCAGCTGTTCGATCTGTTCCGGTTTGCCCGCATAGGTGTCGGGCATCACCGGGCCGCCCTGGAAGCCGTCCTCGGTGACCTCGGTCCAGCGTACGCCCGGGCTCCACAGCGACTTCATCCAGGCGCGGTCGACGCCCTCGCTGAGGAACAACTGGTCGTTGACCTGCTTGAGCACGTCCAGGTAGCCGGGGTCGAAAATATCGCCCTGGGTGTTTTCCACCACCACTCGCACCGAATTGCCCAGCCCGCGCAACGAGGCGCGGTTTTCCAGGAAGTTCTGGATGTAGGGCTGGCTCTGGGGAATCATTTTTTCGAAGCTGGGACGCAGCTCCAGGCGCGTGGCCGCCATGTAGCCCAGCAGCACCGTGGTCAGCGCCATCAGCAGCATGAACAGCGGGCGGAAGTTGAACACCAGGCGTTCGAGGATGTTGCCGGAGCGCTGGTCGAAATCCCGCAGTTCGCGGATCACCGGCATGGCGTCTTGTTTGATATTGCCCATGTCTGGGTTCTCGCTCTTAGGGTTCGAGGGCTGGCGGGACGGCCAGAGTGCGGGCGCCACGGCTTCCCGCCAGCACCAACTGGCCGTCGGCGGACTGAGTGGCACCGGCCACCGGAGACGGTGCCGGTTGCTGCACCAGTCGCAATTGCTCGCCCGTGCCCTGGCTGACCAGCATCTGCCCGCCCTGGGTGAACAGGCGGTAGTTGCCGGCGGCATCGACCAGGCCTGCGGTGATGCTGATGTGCAGGCCGGTATCCAGTGCGGTCCAGTTCTGGCCGCCGTCGGTGCTGCGCAATACGTTGCCGCGCAGGCCGTAGACCAGCACCTCGCCGGGCTTGCCGAGCACGCCGAAGAAGCTGCCCTGATAAGGCGTCGGCACGGCTACGAAACGCTGGGCGCTTTCGTCCCACTTGAGCAACAGGCCCTGCTCGCCGGCGATGTACAGCGCATCGCCCGTGGAGGCGATGGCGTTGAGGTGGAAACCCTGGGGGTTGTCGGTGCGATCCTGGAACGGGGTCCAGCTCTGGCCGCCGTCTTCGGTGCGCAGGATCAGGTTGAACACGCCCACGACGTAGCCGACCTTGTCGTTGGCGAACCAGACATCCAGCAGCGGTTTGTCCGCGCCCTGATCGACAAGTCGTTGGCCTTCCGTGGCCAACTGGGGCCATTGCTCGTTGTTCGGCTCGGCCTTGGCCAGGTCCGAGTAATGCTTGACCAGCAACGCGCCGATCTGGCGACCGTTCAGTTGCCGGGTCCAGGTCGCGCCGGCATCGCTGCTGTGCAGCACCACGCCGTCGTTGCCCACCGCCCAGCCTTGGCTGGCGGTCGGGAACGTCACGGCGGTGAGGTCGGCACTGACCGGCACGGAGGCCTGTTGCCAGTGCAAACCTGCATCATCGGAAAACAGAATGTGGCCACGCTGGCCGACGCTGATCACCCGCGAACCTGCGCGGGTCATGCCGGACAACGGGCTGTTGATCGCGAGGGCGCTGGTTTTGGCCGGGAGGTCCAGCACATCGACGTAATCGGCGGCAAAGCTGACGCTCTGCAACACGCTCAACACCACGCCACAGGCCAAATGCAGATAATTGTTTTTATATGAACACATACCGCGTCCTCTTCGGAAAACCGCGTCGGGACACAGGTGCGTGTACCCGACGTTCAAACGGCGCGCGCGCTTTGCCGCAAGGCCCGCCGTCTTGTGGACGGAGGACCCTGTGAGCGCACTGTGTAGCGGGTGTTTTAGCGAATGCCGGCGCCAGCCAGCGATTCGGAAGACCACTGGGCCTTGGAGAGCGGATCGGTGTACTTGATGCCGCCGTACGGGCCGACCACACCGTTGATGTTGTAGGAGCCGCCAACCAGGTCATAGATCATGAACGGGGTGGAGTCCGGCACCTGCTTGTCGTAGCTCTGGCTCAGGAAGGCGAACGAACCACGGTAGAGCTGACCACGGGCGTCGTACTGGTCGGAGGCCAGAGCGGTCCAGCTGTCTTCGTCGAGGTAGAAGCGACGCTTGGCGTAGATGTGACGGGCGCCCGGCTTGAGGGTGCCTTCGACGACCCACACGCGGTGTTTTTCCCAGCGCACGAAGTCCGGAGCCAGGTGGTTGGCGGTGGTCAGCGACTTCGGATCCTGGGCGTAGGTCAGCTTGTAGGTGTTGTAGGGCACGATCATTTCCTGCTTGCCCACCAGCTTCCAGTCGTAGCGGTCCAGCGCACCGTTGAACACGAACACGTCGTCGTAGGTACCGGCACCGGCGGTACCCGGGTTAGGCGTGTCGTAGGCCAGGTTCGGCGCCAGTTTCACCCGACGCTGCCCCGGCAGATATTGCCAGGCGCGACGCGGTTGCTGCAGCGGGTTGGCGGCGTCCTTGAGCATCACCGCTTCACCGGCGCGGCGCGCAGGGCCGGTGTAGGCCAGCTTCATCTGGTAGTAGACGTCGGCGCTGCTGATCGGCTGCGTCAGGTTTTCGTAGATCGGGTAGGAAATGAACGCCTGCCCGGTGATCGCCAGGCTCGGCACGCCCGCGGCGTCAACGTTCCAGGAATCGTACTTGGAGCTGATGTTCACACCCTGATAACGCAACAGGAAGTTCCACATCGCTTCGTTGCCCGATTGCGGAATCGGGAACGGCACGCCCGGCAGGACGTTGTCGATGGCCAGACCGTTTTCCAGGGACTTGGCGCCGCTGGCGTTCTTCACGCCGTTATCCAGGATCGCCTGAGGCAGCGAAACGGTACGGTGAGTCGGGTACACGTCGACGCGAAACGTAGGGAAGCGCTTGGCCAGTTCAACGGTGGTCGCGGTCAGCAGGCTCTTGTACTGATCGACGTTCTTGCCGTCGATCGACACCAGCGGCTTTTCACTGGCGAACGGGTCCGGACGCATGCTGTCGCCGGACTTGAAGCTGGCCGGCGGCGTGGTCAGGCCACCGTTGTAGGCCGGGATCGAGCCATCGGCGTTGCCGGCTTTTTCGGCGCCGACCAGGGTCAGGCTGGTACCCAGTTTGGCAGCGTCCTGGGGGGACACGGCGGCCAGTGCCTGGCCGGCGAAGATCAGGGCGAGCGATGTGGCCAATACGGTTTGAGCAAATTTCATCTTGATATTCTCCTGCTTGCGTCGAGCAAATCAGTGGTGAATCAAAAAGTGGTTTTCATCGTCAGGTACAGGGCGCCGCGGTCCTCGGTGGTGGCACCGCCACCGGAGAAGGACGAGTAGCCGCCGGCGTAGCAGGCATAGTTTTCGTTGCCGCTGAAAGCGTTCGGGGTCGAACCGTCACCGCCAGTCGGGCCGGTGCTGACACCGCTGACGTTGCACTTGTCGGTCTTGCCGAAGGAATCCACGTATTTCAGATCGACGAAGTATTTGTTGTACACAACGGCCCCCAGGCCCACTGCGTAGTTGCCGGTATCCTTGGCTCCCCCACCGGAAACCGGAGACACACCGGCCAGGCCGACGTTGACCGACATCGGTGCGTTCAGGTCCACACCCGGGAACACCTGGTACCAGGTCGGAGTGAAGTTGACGGCCAGTCCCCAGTTGTCGCGAGTCGGCTGGTCAATGCCGCGATAGCTGTCCTTGCCTTTGTAGAGCGCCTCGTTTTTGCTATCGAGTTTGAGAAGGTTGCTGTAGTAGAGCTCGGCGAGCACGGTTGCCTGGTCGAAAACCGGGGTCTTCGGCAGGGTCATCAGGCCGTTGATGGTCCAGTGCAGGGTGTCGCCGGTGGCGGCCATGGCATCACCCTTCTGCGGGGTGTCATACACGATGCCGGTGGCGGCGGTACGGGCCGGCAGCAGGCCCAGGCCCTGGCCCAGTCCCAATGGGCTGTTGGTGCTGACGATCGCCGGGATACTGGCCAGCGGCATGTTGTGGCGCACGTTCAGGTCCGAACCCACGCTCACACCGCCGACATCTTTGGACAGACTCAGGCCGACGATCTTGATGTTGTCGGCATAGGCCAGTTGATAGGTGGCGGCGCTCAGGGAGTTCAGCGTGTTGACCACCGCCGGGACCTGGCCTGCCGGGCGCGTGCCGTTGGCATTGGCCGAGCTGATGCCACGGGCGTCCAGCCAGGCTTGCGGCAGGATCTCCGAGGTTTCGCGGTAGTAAACGCCCAGGGTGCCGTCCAGCCACGCCGGCGACCACTTGGCCATGATGCCCCAGTCGCCACGCTTGTCCGGCGTCAGGTCGTGGCCGCGACGTACGTTGGTCAGCGCATTGCACGGCGCCAGGCCGCAGCCCAGAGGACTGCCAGGCACGACAGCATTAGTGTTACCCAGCAGGAACGACTGCGCGCCGAAACCGACCAGGTCGGAACCGCCGTAGTAGGTGCCGGCTTCTGGTAAGCGAGCGGCGTCCCAGTCGAGAAAGTACTGCGCACCGATGGTCAACTCGGGGTTGACGGTGAAAGACATCGACAGCTGGTTACGTGGAACGAACAGTTCCTTGGCTTCGGTGCCCGGCGACGCGGCCAGTTTGGCCAGGTCCAGACCCGACTGGCCGTAGCTCATCGAATGCACAGGGTTGAGGATGGTTTCGCCCCAGAACACGTTGTGCTGGCCAGCCTTGACGCTGAGCATCGACTCCTCGCCCACTTCGGTGCTGTAGAACACGAAGGCATCGAGGATTTCGCCGGACGGGCCGGTGTAGTAGCGCTGGGCGTAGTTGCTCAGGTGCGGGCTGCCGTTGCCGACGTTGTCATTGGTGACCGGCGCCAGGCGCGGGTCGTTGGCTACAAGACCTGAGGTCGAGCCATTGCCGTTGACGAACGGGTTGGAATTGGAACCGGTGTTCTCGTAGGCCTTGTCGTACCAGCTGGCGGCGCTGACGCGAAAGCCCATGGCGTTCTGGTAGACAACGTCCATTTCGGTCAACAGGTCGATACGGTTGGTGATGTTGGTACCGGCCTTGCGGAAGTTGTAATCGCCGTCGTTGTTGTTCGGTGTTCCCAACATGCGCTTGTCCGCGCTTTCGGTGCGCACGCCGTAGTTGTACTTAATGGTGTTGTCGACACGCATCGTCCAGTCCGGATTCCCCGTATCGATCTCGACTGCCTGCACTACCGGAGCAAAGGCAGCGGGCATGATGGCGGCCAGGATGGCCGACGCCAGCAGGCTGTAGCGTGGAGCGGTGAAGCCGTGACTCTTGTTGTTGTGCATTGCGTTGTCTCCGCCTTTTTCTATTTGTTTTAAGCGCAGCCGCCCTCTCGCAAGCCTGTTGTGAGCCTGCGTTTTCAGGAATGAGGGCAATGGCCGGTTGCGTGTTGCCGGACCGGCTCCTGTATTAGCGATCCAGCTCCAGGATGAGCGCCTCGGCTTGCTGCCATGGGCCAAATCCTGCGGCCGGATTGAGATGGCCGACGTCGCCCAGATCGAGCAAATCGGCGCCCCAGTTTTCCGCCATGCGCGTGGCGGCGGTGAAACTGGCCAAGTGATCGTTGGTGCTGGCGGCCACGATGCTCGGGAACGGCAGCGGGCCTTGGGGAAGTGGATTCCAGCCCTGGCTTTTCAGGGTCTCGGAAGAAGGATAGTTGGACGGCCAGACCGCATCGAGGTCCGGTGGCGCGGCCAGCAACGCGCCCTTGATCGGACGGCTGTACTGCGCGGCCCAGTGGGCGACCATCAATACGCCGGCACTGTGGGCGACCAGAATCACCGGGCCGTCGATCTGCTCCAGTTCATGCTGGATCGCACGAACCCGCGCGCCACAGTCGAGCTTGTCGGTTTCCAGCGGCGGCACACTGCGTACTTTTTCGAGCTTCGCCTCAAGCAACGTTTGCCAATGTTCGGCAACGTGCTCGCGCAGGCCCGGTACGATCAGAACGGTTGCGGCAGTTTGCAGTTTGTCCACGTCTACACCTTCGCTATCACGGTGAATCGGCTGACTCGGTGGTCAGCGCTTTCTTGTAGTACCGACATTAAAGACCCCCCACCCCGGGCGCTTTTCATTGGACGTCAGGCACTTTTCTTTTCATGACAAATGGGCATTGGCCATCGCTGTGCTACCGTTGATCAAGAAATCCCACGGTTGCCGTGCAGGCCGCTGTAATCAATGGGTGCAGCTCGATCGAGGCGTCTGGGACGGGTGATTTTCGGCCGTTCGCAACGACCGTCGGCGGCGAATTCGCAACTGTTCAATCGATGATGTGCTGGCTATAGTCGCCACGCTTGTTTCCACCGCAATTGGCCCGGGAAAGACCATCGCATGACCAAGCTTGTACGCGCCGCTGTGTTGACCAACTACCTGGAGGTCACTCAGTACCTGTCGTTCAACCCGCGTGATGTATTGGCGGGCGTCGGCCTGAGCAAGGCCCAGCTGCAAGCGCCCGAACACCGCATATCCATCGATGCCGCCGTGCGTCTGCTGGAAGATTCGGCCGCCGCCAGTGGCTGCCAGAACTTCGGCCTGAGCATGGCCGAGTCGCGGCAATTGTCGGATTTCGGTGTGGTCAGTCTGTTGCTCAGCCACCAGCGCACCTTGCGCGAGGCTTTGCAGGTGGTGGTCAACTATCGGCACCTGATGAACGACTCATTGGCGATCTTCATCGAAGAAGCCGGCAAGATGGTGATCATTCGCGAAGAGGTGGTCACCGAATCACCAATGCCCAGCCGCCAGGCCACCGAGCTGGCGCTGGGGGTGATGTTCCGCCTGTGCTCTGCCCTGCTCGGCTCGCACTGGCATCCTTACAGTGTCAATTTCACTCATCAGGCGCCTGAGAATCTGCAGCTGCATCGGCGGTTGTTTGGTTGCACGCTGGAGTTTGGCAGCGAGTTCAATGGCATCGTGTGTTCCGATGCGAGTCTGGACATGACCAATCCCAATGCGGACCCGGCGATGGCGCGGTATGCGCAGAGTTATCTTGATTCGCTGCAGAGTAATGAAGGCGCTTCGATGTTGTTCGAGGTGCGTAAGGCTATTTATCTGCTGCTGCCGATGGGGCGTGCCACGATTGAGCAGGTGGCGCAGAGTCAGGGGATGAATGTGCGGACCTTGCAGCGGCGGTTGAAGGATGATGGGTGTGCGTTTAACGATGTGATCAACGATGTGCGTCGCGATCTTGTACTGCGCTACTTGGACAACCCCAACTACTCGCTCAGCCGCATCGCCGATATGCTCGGGTATTCCATGGCCAGTTCGTTTACCCGCTGGTTCATCAGCCAGTTCGGCATGCCTCCGGCGGCTTGGCGGGCATCGCATAAGCAGGGCAAGCCCTCTACCCCACCGGACCTGTAGGAGCGAGGCTTGCTCGCGAAGGCGTCCTCGCGACCAACCCTTTTTTGCGGATGTACCCGGACCCACTGTGGGAGCGGGCTTGCTCGCGAAGACGGCCTCGCAGACAACCTCATTTTTGCGGGTGTACCCCAGACCCATTGTGGGAGCGAGCCTGCTCGCGATGCTTTTGGGTACATATCCATTGCTGCGGTAACGGCCGCTTATGGTTCCGCCCTTACGGCGGGTCACTTGGAAAAGCGCCAAGTAACCCAGCGCTTTTATCCCCTGACGTCCGGTGCCTCGCCTAGGCTCGGCATCCCCTCGCTCCGGTCCTGCTCCGTGGGCCCGCCGCCATCGGCCATCCATGGCCGGG
>NZ_JBSVXG010000075.1:0-27823 GCF_054070595.1 Pseudomonas sp. SDO55104_S430
GCACATGGATATTGAATGTGCCGGCCTCTTCGCGGGCAAGCCTCGCTCCCACAGGGTTTGGCGTTGTTTCCAGATGCTGCGACCGACACAAATCCCTGTGGGAGCGGGCTTGCTCGCGAAAGCGGTGGGTCAGCAAAGGTGATGTCGACTGACACACCATCGCGAGCAGGCTCGCTCCCACAATGGATGGGTTTGTTCCTGGTGATTTACTTGCCGGCGTTGATGGTCACCGTCTTGATCGCCCCCAACTCCAGGTCCCACTTCTTCAGGATCGCCTGGTAGCTGCCATCGTCGATCATGCTTTGCAGGGCGACTTTCACCGCTTCGCTCAGCTCGGGCTTCTTCTTGCTCACCCCAAGGCCGGTGAACTGCGAGGAGATCGGCAGGCCCACGGTCTTGTACATGTCCTTTTCCTGGGTCTTGAGATACGGCAGGGTTTCGCTGCCCTGCATCGCCGCGTCGATGCGGCTCTGGCGCAGTTGCGCACGGGCGTCGGCGGAGCCTTCGGTGCCGATCACGTTGATCGCGGGCTTGCCGGCGGCTTCACAGTTGGCCTTGCTCCACTCGGCGATTTCCGCCGGGAAGGTGGTACGTCGGCTGGTGCCGACTTTCTTGCCGCACAGATCGATGATCTCGTTGGTGTCCTTGTTTTTCTGCAAGGTGTAGAACTGCGGGCCGCTGGTGAAGTAGTCGACGAACGTCACGCTGGCCTGGCGTTCGGCGGTGTCGGTCATGCCCGACAGAACCATGTCCACGCGGTCGGTGGTCAGGGCGTTGATCATTTGCTCGAAGCCGGTTTCCTGCCACTTGATTTTCACGCCCAGGCGTTCGGCCAGGGCATTGCCCAGGTCAACGTCGACGCCGGTCAGGGTGTTGGTGGCCGGGTCCTTGAAGTCCATCGGCGGGTAGTTCGGCATGATCGCGACCACGATCTCACCCTTGGCCTTGATGCTGGCCGGAAGTTCGGCGGCGAAGCTGAAGCCGGAAGCCATAACGCCTGCGAGTACTGCTGGAATAACGAAGTTCTTCATGGGTCGTTCTCTTATGAGTGTTGTTTTCACGCCAATCGGCGTTCAGGTTCGAACGGCAGAAATGAAGCTTTGAGTGCGAGGGTTTTGCGGACTTATTAGTATTTCTTCGGGGCTTCCTGCCTCCACGATCTGCCCGCCGTCCATGAACACCATGCGATTGGAAACTTCGCGGGCGAAGCCCAGTTCATGGGTGACGACGATCATGGTCATGCCGGTCTGCGCCAGATCGCGCATCACCGACAACACCTCACCGACCAGTTCCGGGTCGAGTGCCGAAGTGGGTTCATCGAACAGCATCAGCTTGGGTCGCATGGCCAGCGCACGGGCGATGGCGACACGTTGCTGCTGACCACCCGACAGTTCGATCGGGTAGCTGTTGCGCTTGTCGGCCAGGCCGACGCGGGCGAGCAGTTCCAGGGCTTCTTCGGTCGCCTCCTTGGGCGAACGCTTGAGCACCTGGCACGGCCCTTCGATGATGTTTTGCAGCACAGTCATGTGCGGAAACAGGTTGAAGCGCTGGAACACCATGCCGGTGGACAGGCGCTGGCGGGCGATCTGGGTTTCGGTCAGTTCGTGCAGCTTGTTGCCGACCACGCGGTAGCCCACCAGTTCGCCGTCGACCCACAGGCCGCCCTTGTCGATCTTTTCCAGCTGGTTGACACAGCGCAGCAGGGTGCTCTTGCCGGAGCCCGACGGGCCGATGATGCACAGCACTTCGCCCTGATCGACTTCGATGTTCACGTCCTTGAGGGCGTGGAACTGGTCGTAATACTTGTTCAGGCTCACGGCCTTGACGATGCTTCTCATGTCGGATTCCTCAAGAACGCTTGCCGGCGCCGCGAGCGAAACGTCGCTCCAGACGGCTTTGACCGAAGGACAGCACGGTGACGGTGGCCAGGTACCAGATACCGGCGACGATCAGCAGCTCCATCACGCGGGCGTTGGCGTAGTAGATGTTCTGAGCGTTGTAGAGCAGTTCCGAGTACTGGATGACGCTGGCCAGCGAGGTCATTTTCACCATGCCGATGAACTCGTTACCCACCGGCGGAATGATGATCCGCATGGCCTGGGGCAGGATGATCCGACGCAGTGCCTGCAGGCGCGGCATGCCGATCGACTTGGCCGCTTCGTACTGTCCGGTGTCCACCGAGAGCAGGCCGGCGCGCACTACCTCAGCGGTGTAGGCGCCCTGGTTGATGCTCAGACCCAGCAGGGCGGCCACGAACGGCGTCATGAGGCTGACGGTGTCGAGCTCGAACACGCCCGGAATGCCGATGGTGGGGAAGATCAGCGCCAGGTTGAACCACAGCAGCAGTTGCAGGATCAGCGGCGTGCCGCGGAACAGCCAGGTGTAGGTCAGCGCGACATAGCGCAGGATCGGGTTGGCCGACATGCGCATGATTGCGGTGATCACCCCGAACACGATGCCCAGGGCCATCGCCAGCACGGCCATGACGATGGTGTTGAGCAATCCCCACATGATCGCCTGGGAGGTAAGAAACTGTCCGATGTACGACCATTCGATCTTGCCTTCGGCGAAGGCGCGCACCAGGCCCAGCAGTGCGATGACGATCAGGGCGGCAAAGAACATCCGCCCGTAGTAGCGCCGGGGCACGTGTTGATACTGGGTGATGTCGAACTGGTTTTCCGCCAGTTTGCGCTCGGCCTGGAGTCGTTGTGCCTGTGTCTGGCTCATGTTGTTTCTCCGTACACCGCCCGTTCAAACCGGCGGCATATATGGTTGTTCAGGTGAAACACTTTCCCTGTGGGAGCGGGTTTGCTCGAGAATGCGGTGTGTCATTCAACGAGGATGTCGACTGACGGTGCCTCTTCGCGAGCAAGCCCGCTCCCACAGGGGTTTTGTGTCTGCTTCAGAGGCGGAACCCCTGATAGTCCTCGGTCCAGCGCTGCTGCGCGGCGAGGGCGGTTTTCAGGCGACCGATCTGCTCGCGCACCTGTTGCGGCGCGGTGCCGCCCCAGCCATTGCGGGCGGCGATGGCGGCTTCCAGGGTCAGGCTTTCGCGAACTTCCGGCGTCAGGCGCGGGTCGATTTCCGCCAGCAGCGCCGGCGAGGCTTCCCACAGCTCGATATCGTGTTTCTCGCAGGCCTTGACCAGCGCGCCGGTGATCTCGTGGGCTTCCTTGAACGGCACGCCACGCACCGCCAGCCAGTCGGCGACTTCGGTGGCGAGGGTGAAACCAAGCGGTGCCTGACGACGCAATTCCTCGACGTTGACCGTCATGGTCGCCACCATCCCGGCCATCGCCGGCAGCACCAGCAGCAGGGTGTCGACGCTGTCGAGCACGTGATGCTTGTCTTCGCTCAAGTCGCGGTTGTACGACAGCGGCAGGGATTTGAGCGTGGACAGCAGACCGGTCAGGTTGCCGATCAGGCGACCGGCCTTGCCTCGCGCCAGTTCGGCGATATCCGGGTTCTTCTTCTGCGGCATGATCGAACTGCCGGTGGCGTAGGCATCGTCCAGAGCGATCCAGCGGAACTGGCGCGACGACCACAAACAGAACTCTTCGGCCAGACGGGAAATGTTGACCCCCAACATGCTGGCGATGAACAGGAATTCAGCGACGTGATCGCGACTGGCGACGGCGTCGATGGAGTTTTCGCACACCCCGCTGTAACCCATTTCCCTGGCCGATTGCTGCGGCAGGCGGGCGATAGCGGAGCCGGCCATGGCTGCGGCACCCAGTGGCGACAACGAGGTGCGTGCGTCCCAGTCGACCAGGCGCTGCACGTCACGCAACATCGATTGGGCGTGGGCCAGCAGGTGATGAGCGAAGACGATTGGCTGCGCCTGCTGCAGGTGGGTGAAGCCGGGGCAGATGCTCTCGACGTGTTGTTCGGCCTGATTCACCAGCGCCTGTTGCAGCGCCAGCACTTCCACGGTCAGGGTGCGGACGTGATCACGCAGGAACAGGCGCAGGTCGTTGGCGGTCTGGTCGTTGCGCGAGCGGCCGGCGCGCAGCTTGCCGCCCAGGGCGCCAAGGCGCTCGGTCAGCAGGCGTTCGATGAACGTGTGGACGTCTTCGTCGTCCAGGGTCGGCGCGATGCTGCCAGCGCGGAAATCGCTGCCGATCTGCTCCAGGGCGTCGAGCATGGTCCGGGTTTCCTGCTCGCTCAGAAGTCCTGCGCGCTGCAATTCCCGGGCATGGGCCTTGGAGCCGGCAAGGTCGTACGGCGTCAGGCGGAAGTAGCGCTCGGGGCAACGGGAGAGGGCGGCCAGGGCTTCGGACGGACCGCTTTTGAAGCGAGCACCCCAGAGACGGTCGGTGGTTTGAGACATTGTTGTTTTCCTCGTCGATAACGCGAACTGAAAGCGTGTGCCAGACCTGAAATCCGCGGCGAAAAACATTCGCTCAAGATCAGATCAATTCAAATTCAAGGGCAGGGGAACAGCGCAGTTGCAAAGGGGCGAGAGCTGATCGAGATGTCAGCTTTTAATGCTTGCAGATCAGTGGTTTGGCACTGATGTGCGGGATTTTTTGGCAGTTGCCAAGCCTGGTTTTCTGTGTTCATTATTATTTAGGCCAGCTATGTTTTTGTTGTTGGGCACAGATTGTTGAATTGGGCGCCAGAGGTAAATAAGCATTATGGAAACCCCACTTTCCAATTCCGGAAACCCGCCGCTGAAAGCCACGCAACGGGCGCCGCTGGCCCTCAGTGGGCTGGATTTCAAACTGCTCAAGGTGTTCAAGGCGGTGGTCGAGGCTGGCGGTTTCAGCGCGGCGCAGAACGAATTGAACGTGGGTCTGGCAGCCATCAGCAAACAGATCTCGGACCTGGAAATCCGCATTGGCATGCGCCTGTGCACTCGCGGTCGCGAGGGCTTTCACTTGACTGAAGAGGGGCGCATTGTTTATCAGGCGTCCATTGACTTATTTGCGTCCGTTGACAACTTTCGTGATCGGCTTAGTTCAGCACAAAATGAACTTGTCGGTGATCTTGGTGTGGGGGTTATTGATAATACGATTTCCGATGCGTCATCGCCGTTAGTTGCTGCGTTTAGAGTGCTGAGCGAACAATATCCGAAAATAAGATTTCAACTTCAGGCCTCTCAGCTCGATGAAGTGGAACGGGGCGTGGTAGAGGGTCGGCTGGTGGCCGGGATCGTGCCGGTTTATCAGCAGCGGGAGGAGTTCGACTACTACCCGTTATACGAGGAACGCTCGGAGGTTTACTGTGCTGTCGGCCACCCGTTGTTCTCGATACCGGCCGATCAGATGAGCAGCGACATGCTCAAGGATTACGAGTGTGTTAATCACCGCTATGCGATTCATCGAGACAAACTCAACTTCGCTCACTACGACAGTTCCTCTGCCTCGGCGACTCAGGTCGAGGCCGTGGCACTGTTGATCAGGACCGGTCGCTTCGTCGGCTTTCTGCCGCAACATTACGCGGCGCAGTGGGTGGCGCAGGGACAGTTCCGGGCACTGTGTCCGGAACTGATCCACATCGCGACACCGTTCAATCTGATCCTGCGTCACAACGTTGTGCGCAGTCCGCTGGTCAAGGCATTCGCCCAGGCGCTGGGCGTGGATCTGAAGTCCACGACCTGAGGACGTCAGGCGACGCCCTGCGCCGGCCACTGCTGATGCGGGATCGGCAAATTGCGCGACTCACCGCGACCCATCGGGAAGTACATGAAGCCGTTGCGTGACAGGCGCTCGGCGTCATACAGGTTGCGTCCGTCGAAGATCACCGGGGCCTTGAGGCGCTGGCGGATCAGGTCGAAATCCGGGGCCTTGAACTGCTGCCATTCGGTGCAGATGATCAGCGCATCGGCGCCGTGCAACACCGATTCCGGGGTGCCCATGAGCATCAGTTTCGCCTCGTCCGGATACAGGTTCTGGGTTTCCTGCATCGCTTCGGGGTCGAACGCACGTACGCTGGCGCCGGCGGCCCACAGGGCTTCGAGCAGCGCGCGGCTCGGTGCATCGCGCATGTCGTCGGTGTTGGGCTTGAACGCCAGGCCCCACAAGGCGAAGGTCTTGCCGCGCAGGTCGCCCTTGTAGAAGGCTTTGACGCGTTCGAACAGCTTGTGTTTCTGCCGCTGGTTGATCGCTTCCACCGCTTGCAGCAGGTCGCTGGAGCAGTGGGCTTCCTCGGCGCTGTGGATCAGGGCGCGCATGTCCTTGGGAAAGCACGAGCCGCCGTAGCCGCAACCGGGATAGATGAAGTGGTAGCCGATACGCGAATCGGCGCCGATGCCCAGACGCACCGATTCGATGTCGGCGCCCAGGTGTTCGGCCAGTTCGGCGATTTGGTTGATGAAGCTGATCTTGGTCGCCAGCATGCAGTTGGCGGCGTATTTGGTCAGCTCGGCGCTGCGCAGGTCCATGAACATCACGCGGTCATGGTTGCGGTTGAACGGCGCGTACAGGTCGCGCATCACGTCGCGTACCTCATCGCGTTCGCAGCCGATGATGATCCGGTCCGGACGCCGGCAATCGGCCACGGCCGAGCCTTCCTTGAGAAATTCGGGGTTGGAGACGATATCGAACTGCAGCAGGCGGCCGACCTTGATCAGGCATTTGTCGATGTGCTCGCGCAGTGCATCGCCAGTGCCCACCGGCACCGTGGACTTCTCCACCAGGATTACCGGTTGCTCACGGTGACGCGCCACCGCTTCGCCGACCGACATCACGTGACGCAAGTCCGCCGAGCCATCCTCGCGGGACGGCGTGCCGACGGCGATGAACAGGACCTTGCCATGTTGTACGGCAAACTTTTCGTCGGTGGTGAACTGCAGGCGTTTGGCGTCCAGGCTTTCACGCACAAGACTGGCCAGCCCTGGTTCGAAGATGCTCACGTGACCCTGTTGCAACAACTCGACCTTCTTCCGGTCAATGTCCATGCACACCACGTCATGGCCGACCTCAGCCAGGACGGCTGCCTGCACCAGACCGACGTAGCCGCTACCGAATACACTGATTTTCATGGGCAATTCCTGTCCTGGTCCTCTCAGGATCAGAATTAGCAGCCCCATGTTTCAGTTCATCTATCGGTTGAATGGGTCTTGGTCGGATCGACAATTGACTTTCCAGACCATGACCGGCAGCGTAACGACCTTATTTTTTGCGTTTTTTGTATTTTTTCATTCAAGGCTGTTTCGTTTGACTGACTTACCCGCTGTTGATGCAACCCTCCCCAAACCCAATCCGCTGACGATGTATCTGGCGCGACTGGCGCCTTCCAGCCAATTGACCATGCGCTACGTGCTGCAGGACGCTGCCGACCGCCTGGGTTTCGAAGACGTGAACATCGAGGAAATTCCCTGGCACGGCTTGCAGCCTGAGGATGTGATTGCGCTGGTGGCGACGTTGCGTGCCGATGGTTACGCGCCCAACACGTCTTCGCTGTACGTCAACGCGGTGCGCGGGGTGATGAACGAGGCGTGGCGCATGAGCCTGATCAGCCAGGAGCATCTTCTGAAGATGCGTTCGGTGAAGGGGATTGCCGGTACGCGCCTGTCCCAGGGGCGAAATCTGCGGCGTTCGTTGATTCGCGAATTGATGGATGTCTGTGCGGCCGACCCCCGGCCTCAGGGCCTGCGGGATGCGGCGGTGATCGCGATTCTGTATGGCTCGGGGATGCGCAAGTCCGAATCGGTGAACCTGGAGCTGAGCCAGGTCGATTTCGCCGAGCGCAGCCTGCGGGTCACGGCCAAGGGCAACAAGCAATTGATCAAGTACGCGCCGGCCTGGGCGTTCGCCAAGCTCGATGCCTGGCTGGAGTTTCGCCGCTCACAGCTCAAGGAGGGGGAGGAGGACGATGCCTTTCTCTTCAACCGCATTCGCCGCGGCAGTCACATCACCCGCGAGCGCATCACCAAACACGCGATCTATTACATCGCCCGCCAGCGTGGGACGCAGGTCGGGGTCAAGATCATGCCCCATGATTTCCGCCGCTCGTTCATTACCCGGGTGATCGAGGAACATGATCTGTCGATTGCGCAGAAGCTGGCGCATCACAGCAATATTCAGACGACAGCCAATTATGATGTGCGCGATGACAATGAGCGGCGTCGGGCGGTGGATCGGTTTGATCTCTGATTTTGACCTTGCAGATCTATCCATTCCACACCTGTAGGAGCCGAGTTGTTCGCGATGCTTTTGGGTTGTGCACATATCCATTGCTGCCGGCGCGGCTGCTTTCGGTTCCGCCCTGACGGTCGGGTCACTTTTGGCAAACGCCCCAAAAGTAACCAAAAGGTCTCGCCCCAACGTTCGGTCCCTCGCCAAGGCTCGGGATCCCTTCGCTCCGGCATTCATCCGGGGGCATCGCCTCCGGTTTGCTTCGCTGCACCTCCTCTCGATGTGTGCGGCTTCGCCGCACGGCGCTGCGCGCCTGCCCCCCGGATGAACGCCTCCACTCAGCCTGCCGAAGGGCGGGTGGATCAAAATCAAAAGCTAGAGCTCTCGAGGCGAGCTGACACTCGACCTGTTTGTTGGCACCGCGCGCATTCCGTAGGGGCGGGGCTTACCCGCGAAGGCGGTATGACATTCGCCCCCAATTTTGCGGATGCACCAAGAACCTCTGTGGGAGCGGGCTTGCTCGCGAAGGCGGCCTAGTAGCCGACCTGATCTCTCGGATGTACCTGGACCCATTGTGGGAGCGAGCCTGCTCGCGATGAATGCTCAGACACCGCGGGGTATCAGCCAGTCAGCGTTATCGTTAACGAACATCGCGAGTGAACTCGCTCCTACAGTGGTTCGCAGGCGCTCACAGAGTTTGTGTTTGACCACAAAACCGGTTTACAGCCAGAAACTCACCGCATACCACCCCAACACCCCCATCACCAGCGTATACGGCAATGCCATCCACACCATCCGCCCGTAGGACAACCGAATCAGCGGGGCAATTGCCGAGGTCAGGAGGAACAGGAAGGCGGCTTGGCCGTTGGGGGTGGCTACGCTGGGCAGGTTGGTGCCGGTGTTGATGGCAATGGCCAAGGTCTCGAAGTGTTCGCGGGTCATTTCGCCGGCGAGGAAGGCGCGTTTGACTTCAGTGATGTATATGGTCGCCACGAACACGTTGTCGCTGATGGCCGACAGCAGGCCGTTGGCGATGTAGAGCATGCCCGGCTGCTGCGATGGGGGCAGGGAAATGACCCATTGAATCAGCGGCGTGAACAGTTGCTGATCCTGGATCACCGCCACCACCGCGAAAAACACCACCAGCAGCGAGGTGAAGGGCATCGCGTCCTTGAACGCGGAGCCCAGGCGATGTTCGTCGGTGATGCCGCTGAACACGGTGATCAGCACAATCACCATCAGCCCGATCAGACCCACTTCCGCCACATGAAACGCCAGCGCGGCAATCAGGATCAGTGCCGCCAGGCCCTGCACAATCAGTGCTGCACGCTGGCGGGTGGTGCGTTCGGCATTGTCCTGCGCCGCGTAATCCGCCAGCACGGCGCGCACGTTGTCCGGCAGCAGGGTGCCGTAACCGAACCAGCGCAGCTTCTCCAGCAGTACGCAGGTCACCAGGCCTGCCGCCAGTACCGGCAGTGAAACCGGGGCGATCTTCAGGAAAAACTCGGAAAAGTGCCAACCCATCTCATGGCCGATCAACAGGTTCTGTGGCTCACCCACCAGGGTGCAGACGCCGCCCAGTGCCGTGCCCACCGCGCCGTGCATCAGCAGACTGCGCAGGAAGGCGCGGAACTGGTTGAGATCGTCATGATGAAGATGGGGCAGGTGCTGATCATCGCTGTATTCGCTGTCCTGACGCGGATCGTTGCCCGAGGCCACGCGGTGATAAACCGAATAAAAGCCCACGGCGGCGCTGATGATCACCGCGGTCACGGTCAAGGCATCGAGAAACGCCGACAGAAAGGCCGACAGGAAACAGAACATCAACGCCAGCAAGGCCTTGGAACGCACGCCCAACAGCAGGCGCGAGAACAGGAACAGCAGCAGATCCTTCATGAAGTAGATGCCGGCCACCATGAACATCAGCAGCAGGATCACCGGGAAGTTGTGCACCAGCTCGTCATACAGCGCCTGCGGCGTGGTCATTTTCAGCAGCAGGGCTTCGACCAGCAACAGGCCGCCGGGCATCAGCGGGTAGCATTTGAGTGCCATGGCCAGGGTGAAGATGAACTCCAGCACCAATAACCAGCCCGCCGCCACCGGGCCCGCAGTCCACAGCACCAGTGCATTGAGAAGCAGAAAACCGACAATACACAGTTTGTACCAGCGGGGAGAGTTGCCGAGAAAGTTGTGGGCGAACGCTTGGGCCATGGAGCCGGACATCGGCTACTCCTTGTTTTAAGAAGCGCGCAAGTTGCCGTAAGCGAGCGAGAAGTTCAAGCGTAGGAAAAATTACAGTCAGCCCAGATAACGGACGACGATTGCGTGGTAGTTACCGTCCAGGGAATAACCGCCGACGACGATATTGCCGTCGGCCTGAACAGCCAGTGAAGTGGCGGTATCGAGACTGCGACCCAGGCGAGTGCGAATCCATCCCGTGCAGTCGCCGAAGTTGCGGTCCAGTTGTCCGTCGGGCAAGTAGCGGCCCAGCATGAAGTCCGCATCGACGCCGCCAATGGTCGCGCCGGCCGTGACTACTGTGCCGTCGGGTTGTGCCTGGGCGGCGGTCCACTGACAGCCGATGCGACCGACTTCCAGCAGGTGCGGCAGACCGTCATTGCAGTGCATGTCGGGGCGGCCATTGACGTGAATTTTCAGTGAGAGACAGCGCATGGGATCGCGGCTGCTGCCGAAGCACTGCACCTCCCCGTTATCGTGCTGGATGATCTGGCTGACCTGGGCACCGTGGCCACAGGCCTTGAACGTCATGAAACCATCTACGGCAAATCGCTCGTCCAGGCTGCCATCGGCGTTGTAGCGCGCCAGCAGGCCTTCCTCCGGGAAGTTGACCGAGCCTCCCACCAGAATTCGTCCATCGTGCTGCACCCGCAGGCTGTTGAGCCAGGTGTTCATCAGCAGATGCCGGACCACCACGAATCCGCGGCCGTTGAAGCTTGAGTCCAGGGTGCCGTCGACGTCGAGGCGAATGAGCATGCCGGCATGATCGGCCAGTTCGAAATGGTGGTTGGCGATCAGCACGATGCGGCCATCCTGCTGAACCCCGGCATCACAGGCTTCGGCGCCCGGTACGCCGGGAGGCAGCCAGAGGTCTCGAACCCCGTGGGACAGCTTGCCCGGCAGGCGCACGACGCAGCGTCCGTTGTCGCCAAAGCCTTGCACCGGTCGCCCTTGGGAGTCGAACAAGGCCACGGCGGGGAGGGTGCGGTGGGCATTTTCATAGTGCAGACCGATCAACAGAATGCGGCCGTCCGGCAATGCATGGACTTTGCCGGCCATAGCCTCGAAGCCAGGTTCGAACTGCCCGATGACGCTGCCCTGCGTGCCGAAGCTCAGGTCGGCCGAGCCATCCTCCAGCAGACGGGCCAGGCCGAATCGGCTGCCATCCGGCACGCCGACCTTGGCCGCCACCAGCAATCGGCCCTGCCCATCGATGGCAATACCGTTGGCCATGCTGGAAATGCTGCCGGCGAAGTACACCTGGGTTTTGCCGTGGTTGGCGAAGGAGATATCGAGATGGCCGGCGCTTTCGAGTGTCGGCTGGAGGGTCAGAACAGACGGGACTGCCATGCACGCTTCTCCTTGCGAGTCGTCTTTATCCACGGCTCTATCCATGGATTTGGAAGTGGCGACTTATAAGGAGGTTATTCAAGCTCTGAAAGCTTTAATGCACAACTGACAGAACTAACAGACGGAGAGTCGCTGTGTGCCACAACAGTGTCTTTTCGAACCAAAGCCAAGCCTGCAAAGGATTCAAGCAGGCGAAAGTTCAATTAGAAAAGTTTCGCAAGTACGCCTGTTTACCAAACGCAGGGCAACTAACGACGGGAGGAGGGTGGGTGCGGATTACCCCGGGGTAATCCGCAAAACGATCAGTGCGGCATCGACCAGGACTGCAACTTGTAGCCTTCCTGGCTCAGTTCTGCACGGGCCTGTTCAAGCAGGCGTTCGAGTTGCTGAGGGTCGGTGTAGGCGCTGCTGGGGATCTGCTTGCGGCCTATACTGTTGTTGGTGCGGTCGATGACGGTCAGGCTGAGTTCGCCGTTGCCGTCCTGTGGCGCCCAGGCCACGCATTGGAAGGGCTTAAATGCGCGGTCGGCAATCAAAAGAGCTTCGTTGATACGCAGCGGGGCATTCATAGGATGGTCTCTCAATAGGCCCAATCAAGTGATGTGCCGACAGTTGGGCTTACCGTTCGGCTGGTTACTTGTACTGATGCGCGCAACAGTGGTTCGGGTCACACATAACGAAAAGAAATTTCAACTTTCTTTCACCGGCATAACACCAACGCTCGTTTTGAAAGCTGAATGAAAGGATCCAAAGTCGGTAGGTAACTAACAAAGCGCCTTCTTATAACTATTTACGCAGCAACTCTATAGTCAAACGTTACAAGGTGCCGTCAAATTCTTGCTAACGTTACAGTCGGGTCCGCCAAATGACTGTTTTTCATAATATTTCCTAGAATTTGGCGCCAAGGAACAGTCATGAATGAAGCGCCTGCCTTAAGACGTCTATTAGTGGTTGACCCCTGCGACGACTGCCATCGTCTGTTACCTGGATTACGCTCCGTGGGTTGGGATGTCGACAGTTGTTCATTGGAAAACGCCGCCGATCGAACCTGTGACGTGGGCCTGCTGCGCTTGCAGCCTTTTCATCTGGAGCGACCGGATGCGGTCAAGGAATTGATCAGCCGCAGCAATACCGAGTGGATCGCGGTACTCAATCAGGAAGTGCTGCGTTTGCAGAACGTGGGCGACTTCGTCTGTGAATGGTTCTTCGATTTTCATACCCTGCCGTTCGATGTTTCCCGGGTTCAGGTAACTCTGGGGCGGGCATTCGGCATGGCCCGCCTGCGTGGGCAAGGCACTGTCCATATTGATCAGCCCGAGCATGAGCTGCTGGGCGACAGCAAGCCGATTCGGGAACTGCGTAAACTGCTGAGCAAACTGGCGCCCACTGAGTCGCCGGTGCTGATTCGCGGTGAAAGCGGCACCGGCAAGGAACTGGTCGCACGGACGCTGCACCGACAGTCCCAACGGCACAGCAAACCCTTTGTCGCGATCAATTGCGGGGCGATCCCGGAGCACTTGATCCAGTCCGAATTGTTCGGCCATGAAAAGGGTGCTTTCACCGGCGCCCATCAACGCAAGGTCGGGCGTATCGAGGCGGCCAATGGCGGCACCCTGTTCCTCGATGAAATCGGTGACTTGCCGCTGGAGTTGCAGGCCAATCTGTTGCGCTTCCTGCAGGAAAAACACATCGAGCGGGTCGGTGGCAGTCAGCCGATTCCGGTGGACGTGCGGGTGTTGGCGGCGACTCACGTCGACCTTGAGGCGGCGATCGAGAAGAAACGCTTCCGGGAAGACCTGTATTACCGCCTCAACGTGCTGCAGGTGGTGACTGCGCCGCTGCGGGAGCGTCATGGTGACCTGTCGATGCTGGCCAACCATTTTTCCCACTTCTACAGCCATGAAACCGGCCGCCGTCCGCGCAGTTTCAGCGAGGATGCGTTGATTGCCATGGGCAAGCACGATTGGCCGGGCAACGTTCGTGAGCTGGCCAACCGCGTGCGCCGTGGCCTGGTGCTCGCCGAAGGGCGGCAGATCGAGGCGCGGGACCTGGGGCTGATCAGCCAGCAGGCCGTCGCCACGCCGATGGGCACCCTCGAAGACTACAAGACCCGGGCCGAACGCCAGGCGTTGTGCGATGTATTGAATCGCCACAGCGACAACCTCAGCGTCGCCGCCAAGGTCCTGGGCGTGTCGCGGCCGACGTTTTACCGGTTGCTGCACAAGCATCAGATCCGTTGACCCACCAATTTGGAGGAGCGAGGCTGGCCCGCGAGTGCGTCAGGTCAGCAAACATCAATGTTGACTGTGCCGGCCTCTTCGCGGGCAAGCCTCGCTCCTACAGGTATCGTGATTCCCCTGTAGGAGCGAGTTCACTCGCGATGGTCGTCAACGATGACGCTGGGCATCTGGCACCCCGCAGTATTCTCTGGTTCATCGCGAGCAAGCTCGCTCCTACAGGTATCGCGCAAAAAAGAGCCCCGCTGCGATTGAACATCGCAGCGGGGCTTTTGCTTGCCGATCAGAAGTAGTACGGGAATTTCAGGCTGAACTGGAAGTCCGGCGCATCGTCGGTCATGCCGATCGACAGATTGGGAACGATGGTCAGGTTGTCGGTGGCCGCAATGGTCATGCCGATGTTGAAGTAACCGGCGTTGGCGTCGCTGGACGTCACCGATTCCCAATCCCCGCCATCCTGCTTGATCTTGCTCTTGCGCTGCACCACGTCAGACACCGAGAACGACATACTCATCTTTTCGTTCAGAGCGAATGCGATACCGGCACCGATCTGGAAGCTGTCGCCGATGCGAACCTTGCCCGGCGTATCCACGTTGACTGTGGAACTGATGTCGTCGAAGGATTCTTCGAAGTTGTGGGTATAGGACAAGCTACCGAACAGTACCGCCGGGTCAAAGGTCTTGACCAGCGAGATCCCCGGCGTGATCGACCACACGCCGTTGCCGGTCGGCAGGGTGTCAGGCACGAACAGGTTGGAGTTGGCGTCCGTCTGACGCAGCTTGATGCCGAACGGGTCCTTGCCGGTTGGCGCCTTGACCCGCAAGGTCACGACGGCATCGGGCGTGTTCACCGACTCGTCCATGAACTTGTAGGCGATACCGAAGTTGACGTCGCCAATGGTCGGATCGCGGGTGACCGTGTCTTCGGTCGTGACGTTCGAGGCGCCACCGTTGCCGCCACCGGACTGGTAGGTGGATTCGCGGTAGATCACCGGCACGTTCAAGTCGAATTGCCAGCGATTGTCGAAGTTGTAGCGGCCGGTCAGGTCAAGGGTCCAGGTATCGGCCTTGATCCGGTCCAGGTTGATGTTGCCAAGGAAAATCGAGTCCAGGGCGAGAAAGCCGTTGAGGATCAGCTGGCGCGTATCGTAACGCGAATAGGTGAGGCCGGTTTCGAAGCTGAACTTGCCGCCGCCGAAGAAGCCGCTGGCCTCGTCATACAGGTTGGAAACGCTTTGCGCCGGCTGCGAATCGTCCGCCAGCGATTGACCGTAGGAACTGCCAGTACCACCCCCACCTGCACCACCTGATGCGGCTGCGGCACCTGTCCCCGTAGCGATTTGCGAATTGCCTTTCATGTCAGCCGGCGACTTGGCCAGGCGTTTTGGAGCGGGAGATGCTGGTTGATCTTCGACCTGGCGGACCCGTTGTTCGAGGACCGCCAGGGCTTTTTGCTGTACTTCGTAACGTTGCTTCAACTCCAGAAGTTCCTGCTTCAGAAGCTCCACCTCCGCATCCGGTGCTGCCTGCACCATCACCGCCGGGAGAAGAGCGCCCAGACATACAACTGCGCGCAGTGGTACTGATCGATACATGAATCAAGCCGTCCCTAAATGCCCAATGGTCGAGACTCAGCGTAGTTCAATATCCAAGGGTGCGAAGTGCGTTGAGTTGAGTCAGATTGCAGTCCAATGCGCCAGCACTCGGGCCATTATTATTGAGAACCACGTTGAGCTGAGTGAGGTTGCTGACCATGTTGCTGTTACCCAGTAGCCGGGTATTTTGCAGCAGGCCGCCCTGGGCGACTTGTTGCATGGCAGAACCCTGATTGTTGTTGGCCGTAATGGCCATCTGTATACCGCCGCCCGTTGCGGACACCGCGACGTTGCCTGCAGCATTGCCGCCGGTAATGGTCTGGCCTGCCATCAGCGCCTGACCCTGGCTGGGTACCAACGCCGGGGCCGTACTGGCCTCTTTGACGTCGATGCTGATGTTGTTGTTGGAACTGTTGCCATCGCCCGCGGCACGTGTGACTTGAGTAATGCCCTGGGTCACGGTGAGGTTGGCGCCGCCGGTCACGCTGCCGGTGCCATGCTCCTGCGAATTGCCACTGTTACCGCCACCGCTGTGCGAGTAGGTAGAAACATAGAACTGGGGTTTTACCGTTGCGGCCTGAATCTGCATCGAAGTCGATGCGCCGATCATGTCGCCACTGGCGTTGCGCCAGCTACTGCTCATCACTACACCGAAGCTGATAATCCGCCCCGGCATCACATAACGACCACGCAGCTCGGCCAGCTCCTGGTCCTTGATTTCGATGGGTTTGAATCCGTTTGCAAAACCTGAGGTGCTCGCTACCAGACAGGCAGCGGCCAGCCAATAAGAGGTTTTCATCTGCTGCTCCCGGAGCATCCTGCTCTATCATCTTTTAGGCGATTAAAAGAAGTCGCTCTGTATGAAGCCGAAATCCATCAGTTCCGCATCTTTGACCGGGTTGAAACTGTCCAGCTTGTTCTTGGCCGTCAGGGGTTCCGGTGGGCTGCGCAAGGCATTTGCCTTGTCGTAACCCGGACCTACGATGGCAAAGACGATGCCGTTCCAACCTTTGACAAAGTCCTCGTGGGAGTAGCGTTTATGGCCGAGTACCGGGTCGCCGATGTAGACCCAGTCCTTGTCGGCCCGCTGCAGCACCACGAAGTGCTTGTAACCGCGAATATCCACCAGTACCACCACCGGGATCGTCACTGAATCGAGTCTTTCCGGCGGAATCTTGTAGCCCCGGGCACGCATGCCGATGCTTTCAACGTAGCGCTTCATGTCCAGCATGGAAAAACCTTGAGTACGAACAAGGTCCTGGTCAGCATTGACCAGCATGCCTTTGATGACGTGCTCCTCATCGACGTCGAGCCAATAGGCCTGGCGCAGTACCGTTGCCAGTGCGGCGGCGCCGCAGCTGAAATCGGTTTTTTGTTCGACGATGTCCATGAACTTGCGCTCACGCAGACTCTGCACCTGCTTGTACACCAGTACGCCACCTGGAAGGGCGGCAACCGGCATCTGTGCAGCCTCGGTCAGGCCGGACAGACAGAGCAGGGCAACGAGAGCAGTCTTGTGCATTGTCGATACGCCTTGGGACTGTGGAAAAAAGCCCCGTTGCCGGGGCTTTCCTTTGTATCGCGATTACTGGCAGGCGCGGCAGCCGGCAGCGATCGACAGCGAGTTGCTTTGTTGGTTGCCTACACCGGCAGCGTTGTTGAAGCCCGCGTTGCCGTTGAAGTTGTTACCAACGTTAGTCATGTTAGCAGTGTTGGTAACTGGGTTTTTCCAGCCGTCTGCAACCATGACCTGTTGGGTGTACTGACCAGCCAGATCGAAGGTGCCCATGGCCTGGAACTTGAACTTGTCATCGCCATTGTTGCCGCCGTTACCGCCGTGGCCGCCCCGGTCGTTGTTGCCATAACCACCGCCGCCGTGGCCGCGATCCTCTTCGACGGTACCAGTGCCTTTGGCCTGGAATTTGCCATCAGCCTTGAAGGTGCTCTTGAGGGTTTCGGTTTTCCAGGTTTGGGTGCCATAGTTGCTGACTTCCAGACCGCTGGAGGTCTGGTTGGCCGCAGCCGCAGCGCCTGCTACACGGCCGCCCGATACGGCGATCGCCAGGTTGTTTTTCTGTTGGTTGAAGTTGCCGGCAGCGTTGTTCACACCGATGTTGCCGGAGCCGCCGTTACCCACATTGCTCATGTTGGCAGAGGCAGTGCTCGAGTAGTTGTAAACGGTGTTGCCGGTGTTGTTCTGAGTGGCGCTGGACACGGCGATTGCGGAACCGAAGATGAAGCTTTCGTCAGCAGTGGCCAGTGCGGCGGCGTTGTCTTGTTGGTTGCCGTCGCCAGCGGCGTTGTTCATGCCGGCGTTGCCGTTGCCGCCATTGCCTGCGTTGTCCATCCGGGCGTCATTGCGGGTGCCCTGGTTCAGTACGGCGTTGCTGCTGCTGTCCTGTGAATCAAGCACGGCGGCCCCAGCGCCTGCGGTGATGGACAGAATTTCTTCGAAGGTAGGGTGCTTGGGCTGCTGGTTGCCATGCCCATTGCCGTTACCGTTGCCATGACCGCGATCATCATCGCGACCGCCTGCTTGTGCTGCGATTGCCATCACTGCTGCGAGAGCGAAAACCAGTGGTTTTAAGGCCATTGAAGGTTTCATGGTGTTTCTCCGTGCTTATTAGTTGGTTAAGTGTTGGTACTTTCTAATCGCACTGCGGTTTGGGTCAGTCAGCGACCCGGATGCTCAGGGTGTTAGCCATTCGGTTCCCCACCCCTGCACTCTGGTTCACCTGGATTACCCCGCGGCTGCCGGTGAAGGCCTGGTCGCTTGTGACGACCTGGCGACTGCCGGTTTGGGTGCCAGTTGCTCCTGAGCTTGGTAGCAACGCCACGTTCTGTTGAGAAAGGGCGCTATCGTCAACGGCTTGCGGACCGGCACTGATGCTGATACGCATGGCGTTGGCCATCTGGTTGTTGGCCCCGGCGCCCTGGTTGACGCCCAGTACACCGTTGCCATTACTGAAAGAGGTGCCGCCGATGTTGGCCGTCGCGTTGATCGACCGGTCGGCAGGTGTGGTGATTTTCTGATTGATGCTGGTGGTAGCGCCGGCTTCGGTGCCGATGGCAATGGCGCGAACGTTGGTCTGTTGCTGCTGATCGCCGGCTGCCTGGTTGACGTTGAAGTTGCCTTTGTACTGGGAGCCGGAGTTTTGGATGTTGGCGGTATCGACTGCGTTGACTTTTGAATCGGCCATGGCGGTGGTGCAGGCGAACATGGCGAGGAAGAGGACGGTACGCTTCATGTCATTGACCTCCGGCCATTCTGGTAAGTGGAGCAAGGCCAGTGCTCATGGCACGGTTGATGGTTCCGGAAATCGCGCCACCGCTGCCGCCACCGTGGCCGGCGTTCATGCCAGGCATGCCATTTGGATTGGTGACGGTGTTGAGGCTTTGCAGGCCATTCAGAGCCTGGCCGTTACTGCCACGAAGCGCAGCACCGCTGGTGACCCCGGCAATGTCCGCATCGCTCAATTCGCCGTTGATGCGAGCGGATGGATTGGTGTTGACGGTAGTCGGGTAGGGGTCCTTGCCACCGGTGCGGCCGATGGGTACCGGTTGAACGTCACGTGTCAGCACGACGACGCCGTTGCCTTCGGCTTGTACATTCAGACTGAGTACCGAGGTAGCGGCACTTCCAATCAGGAGGAGGCAGGTCAAGCCTTTATTGAATGTCCCCACGGCAGCGATTCCTTCTTGTTGTGGGCTGGCCCCTGGTCAGCGTTGTGAAGGAGAGAGCGAAAGCTGTGCCGGTTTTTGAAATCAGCAGTAATTCAACGACTTGCAGATTTTGTCCGGGAGTGGTGTATGCGATCTGTTTCAACGCTGAGACAAGGCCAGGGGCGCCAAGCCGTCTAAATCGCTTGCAATGCTCTGGAACGGGGGTTTGCGAGGTGGTGTTTCAAAGGCTTAACAGCGCGACCTGAAACAAGGGCAGGAGTGTTCAATCTGGCCCTTTGCGGGCAGATGGGTGTTTCACCAACGGACACTTTTACCCCGCAATAGGGGAAAACGGCGGGGAATTTGCCCCAATGTCAGGGGCAGGCAGCGAGCAGTCTCGAGACCGCCATGAAGGCTTGAGACTGGCGCTCGGCCCAGTCGCCTCGCAGAATTTGCAGCGGTTGCCGGTGGGATTCGAGCCAGGCGAGAGTGTCGTCGAAGAAGGTCTGACGTTCATGCAATTGGGGTTGGCAACGCATGCCGTCGTCTGTCCAGTCGACGTTTTCCGGTGACAGCAGCAGGTGCAGATCGTAGTGGCGCGCCAGCAGGGCCTGTTCGATCCAGGCCGGGCAATCACCGAATAGCGCCTGACTCCAGAGCATGTTGCTCAGCAGGTGTGTATCGAGGATCAGCAGATCCGGTTGCCGGGCGCGGGCCTCGTCCTCCCAGCGCAACTGGCCGCTGGCGATCTCCGGGATATCGGCCAGGCAGGTATCGCGCTGGTGATGCTCGATGAACCAGCGCACGTATTCGCCGACGACGATCCCGCCAAAGTGCTTCTGCAACTCCGCCGATAGCCAGCTCTTGCCGCTGGACTCGGGCCCAGTAAGCACCAGTACTTTCATGTGCGCAGCGCCGGAGCCGCGCGCCAAGTGCGCCAGCCTTGCACCGCCAGCAGCAGGAACAGGCCGTAGAGCGCGGCCGTCAGGTACAGATCCTTGTAGATGAACAGCCCGACGAAAATCACATCCACGGCGATCCATAGCGGCCAGCACTGCACACGTTTTTGCGCCATCCAGACCTGCGCGACCAAGCTGAAGCCGGTGAGCGCCGCATCCAGCCAGGGTTGGGCAGCGTCTGTCCAGTGGGCCATGGCAGCGCCGAGAAGCAGGCTGCCGATTGCGCCGATCAGCAGGCCGTAGAACACGGAAGATCCTTGCAGTTGGCTGACTTCGCGCCCGTGGTGCATGTCACCTGCGCGAGTCCATTGCCACCAGCCGTAGATTTGCAGGGCGGCGTAAATCACTTGCAGCAGCATGTCCGAGTACAGCTTCACTTCGAAGAAGATCCAGCTATAGATCAGCACCATCACCAGGCCGATGGGCCAGCACCAGGGGTTCTGTTTGACGGTCAACCAGACGGCAATCACGCCGAGGGTGGCGGCGAACAGTTCGAGCCCGGACATGCAGGTTCCTTGGGGGAGAGAAGAGGGCGCGGATTGTAGCGCCACAACCTCAAGTACGGAACTGGCGCAGCAACCCGTTCAACTGCTCGCTCAAATCCTTCAGGCGCACACTTGCCGCGCTCGACTGTTGCGCCGCCAGCGCCGTGTTATGGGACAACCCGGCTGCCTGGGTGACGTTCTGGTTGATGTCTTCGACCACATGCGCCTGCTGCAGCGTCGCGCTGGCGATCGAGGCATTAAGGCCGGTGAGGTTGCGCAGGGCCTGGCTGATGGCATTGAGGCTCTCGCCGGCCAGGCCGGCCTGTTCGATGGTGAGTTGCGAAGCCCGGCTGCTTTCTCCGATCACTTTGACCGCCGCTTCCGAATGATTTTGCAGGCGTTCGATCATCGACTGGATTTCCGCCGTGGACTTCTGGGTGCGCTGAGCCAGCAGGCGCACTTCATCGGCCACCACCGCAAAACCTCGGCCTTGCTCACCGGCCCGGGCCGCCTCGATGGCCGCATTGAGCGCCAGCAGATTGGTCTGCTCGGCGATTGAGCGGATCACCTCCAACACGCTGCCGATCTGGGTGCTTTCTGCCGCCAGGGTCCGAATCACCTCCACGGCCTGATCGATGGTCGAAGACAGCGTATCGATCTGTTGCAGGCTGCCATCGATATTGACCTGGCCCTGTTGCGCCTGGGTTTCCGCATCGCGCATTTCGCTGGCGGCCTGTTCGGCGTTCTTCGCCACATCATGTACGCCATAAGTCACTTCATTCATCGCCGTGGCCACCAGTTCCATCTGCTGCGACTGCTGCTGGCTGCGCTGCTGGGCCTGGGTGGCATCGTTGCCCAGTTCGCTGGAAGACTGGCCCAGCGCCGTGGCGGACGTCTGCAATTGACCGATGACCCCGCGCAGCTTGGCGGTGAAGGCGTTGAAGTGATGGGCCAACTGAGTGATTTCATCCTTGCCGTGGGTGTCGAGATTGCGGGTCAGATCGCTTTCGCCACTGGCGATGTTGGCCATGGCGTTGACGGTCTCGCGCAGTGGCTGGGCGATGCTGCGGGCAATCATGAACACCAGCAGCACCATGATCACGGCGATCGCCAGGCCGATGGACGACGCCTTCCACACCTGGCCATAGAACTCGGCCTGCATGTCATCGATGTACACGCCCGAGCCGATCACCCAGCCCCAGGGCTCGAACAGTTTGACGTAGGAGGTCTTGCCCACCGGATCGCTGGCACCCGGTTTCGGCCAGCGGTAGTTGATCAGGCCGGCACCCTTGGCCTTGGCGACGGCAACCATTTCGTTGAACACAGCGAAACCGTCCGGGTCGCGAATGGTCGACAGGTTCTGGCCATCGAGCTTCGAGTTGACCGGGTGCATGATCATCACCGGCGTCAGGTCATTGATCCAGAAGTAGTCGTTCTGGTCGTATCGCAAACCGCGCACGGCGTTCAACGCCTGTTTCTGCGCGGCCTCGCGGGTGAGGGTGCCGGCGGTCTCCAGATCGTGGTAGTAGGCGAGAACGCCACTGGCGGTCTGCACCACGTGTTGGGTCTTCTGCGCCTTGGCCTGATACAGATCCTCGTGAATCTGCTTGAGCATGATGACACCGAGGGCCAGGAGCATCGTGACGGCCACGACCAGGATGAGCCACAGGCGGCGACTGATCGACATATTGCGCAAGCTATTCATAACGCGGTGCTCCGGTTTCTTGTTTTTGTAATGTGTACTCGTCGGCTTCCTGCCTGGCCCGAGAACGTTGCAACGTTTTTCAGGCTTGTCTGATAGCATTTCGGCCCGGCGTGGAAAAACCTGAGTTCAAACTGAGATTTCACGGAGTTTTCCCGGAACTGCGGGTATCTTGTGCGCGCGAGTCAGCGACTACGCCAAAAACGATTTGAAAAATATTGACGGGACATGCGCCATTGCATGGCCTTTGGGGGATTGATGGATCTTTGGACTGCCTTTCAGGCGTTGATACTTGGGGTTGTAGAGGGACTTACGGAGTTCTTGCCCATTTCCAGTACCGGGCACCAGATTATCGTGGCCGACTTGCTTGATTTCGGTGGTGAGCGCGCCATGGCGTTCAACATCATCATTCAACTCGGCGCGATCCTGGCGGTGGTCTGGGAGTTTCGCCGCAAGATTTTCGACGTGGTCGTCGGCTTGCCGACGCAGCCGAGCGCACGGCGCTTTACCGCCAACCTGCTGATCGCCTTCCTGCCGGCAGTGGTGCTGGGGGTGATCTTTGCCGATCTGATCCACCATTACCTGTTCAATCCGATCACCGTGGCCGCGGCGCTGGTGGTGGGCGGCGTCATCATGTTGTGGGCGGAAAAACGTCAGCATGAAGTGCACGCCGAAACAGTCGACGACATTAACTGGAAGGATGCGCTCAAGGTGGGTTTCGCCCAGTGCCTGGCGATGATTCCGGGTACTTCTCGCTCCGGCGCGACCATCATCGGCGGCCTGTTGTTCGGCCTGTCGCGCAAGACCGCCACCGAGTTCTCGTTCTTCCTGGCCATGCCGACGATGGTGGGCGCTGCGGTCTACTCGGGCTACAAGTACCGCGACCTGTTCGTGCCATCCGACTTCCCGGTGTTTGCCGTTGGCTTTGTCGTCGCCTTCATTTTCGCGATGATCGCCGTTCGTGGGCTGCTCAAGTTCATCGCCAATCACAGCTATGCAATGTTCGCCTGGTACCGCATCGCGTTTGGTCTGCTGATTCTGGCGACCTGGGCATTCGGCTGGGTTGACTGGACTGCGGCCAAGGCATGAGTGAGGCCGGCGTACGCAAGCAGGCGAGCAGCGGCATCCGTAATCTTCGGCTGAAATGGCTGGTGTTTACGGTTCTGTGCGCACTGCCGCTGTATGGTTCGGTGTCGTTCTGGTTGCGAGGGGTATCGTTGGTGCCCCTGGCGGCCTATGGCGTTGTCAGTGTGCTGGCGTTCTTCCTCTATTGGAGTGATAAGCGCAAGGCTCGCAGCGACAGTTGGCGTACGCCGGAGAATGTCTTGCACGCGGTGGTGTTAGCCGGCGGCTGGCCGGGGGCGTTGCTGGCGCAGCAGGTGTTTCGGCACAAGACGCGCAAGGTGTCGTTTCAGGTGCTGTTCTGGGGGATTGTGTTGCTGCATCAGGTGTTCTGGGTTGATCAGATATTCCTGCAGTGGGCTGGCGGGTTGTTGCGGTAACACCTCTGGGAACTGACTTGCCATCGATGGCGGTGTCTCGGGCGACGTCCGTGTGTGATGTGCCGACCTCGTCGCGGGCAAGCCCGCTCCGACAGGGATTGTGATATCCCCGCGGGAATTTGCCGGATCTACGCTTCGTTCAGCACATGCGCATGTCCTATGGTCGAGACGTGAACGGCGCTGCCTGCGGGCGGGGCGTACATGCCGGAGCTGCGTACGAGCAGCGACCGACCCGACTGCTCTCCGCTCGCAGAGGCTTGCAGTTCCACGGTCAGGGTGCAGGTGTTGCCGCTAAAGTCGCGGTCAGTGACGACGGCGCGGCAGCCGGTGACTTCGGCGGTGTGGGGCAGGATGTTGGCCAGTTGCAACTGTTCGGGGCGCAGCATGATTTGGGCGGCGCTGTTGTTGCGGTGGTTGTTGACGGGGATGCGGCCCAGGTCGCAATGGGCCCAGCCGGCTTCGATGCGGGCCGGCATGACCACGGCATCGCCCAGGAACAGCGCGGTCTGGACATCGCCGGGGTAGCGGTAGAGATCCAGCGGATGGCCGGACTGCACCAGGCGACCATGGCGCATCACCGCCAGTTGATCGGCGAAGGACAGCGCTTCGCTCTGATCGTGGGTGACCAGGATGGTGGTGACGCCGGCTTCGGCCAGCAGGCGTGCCACCAGTTTGCGCATGTTGGCGCGCAGGCCGGTGTCGAGGGCCGAGAACGGCTCGTCCAGCAGCATCAGCCGTGGTTGCTGGGCCAACGCCCGTGCCAGCGCCACCCGTTGCTGCTGACCGCCGGACAGCTCATGGGGCCAGCGCTGGGCCATATTTGAATCCAGCGCGACGCTGTCCATCAGTTCGGCGATGCGCTGATGCCTTTCTTCACCCTTGGTCGCCAGGCCGAAGCCAATATTCGCCGCCACCGTCATGTGCGGGAACAGCGCGCCGTCCTGCGGCACATAGCCGATCAGACGCTGGTGTGCCGGGACTTCATGGGTGCTGTCGACCAGGGTCTGGCCGTTGAGCGAGAGTCGGCCGGAGTCCGGGAACTCGAAGCCGGCGATCATCCGCAACAGGGTGGTCTTGCCCGACCCCGACGGACCGACGATCACCGTGCGGCTGCCGGTGGGCACCGACAGGCTGACGTTATCCAGGGCCTTGTGCGTGCCGTAGTGTTTGGTGAGCGAATGCAGTTCCAGAGTGTTCATCGGCCGGCCGTTTTCTTGGATTGGTGATAAAGAATTGCGGTCAACGGAAGCGACAGCACAATCATCATCAGGGCATAGGGCGCCGCAGCGGCATAGTCGATTTCGCTGGTCATGGCCCAGAAACCGGTAGCCAGGGTGCGCGTGCCGTTGGGGGCGAGCAGCAGGGTGGCGGTCAGTTCGTTGGTGATCGCCAGGAATACCAGCGCGGCGCCCGCCGCCGCGCCCGGCGCCGCCAGACGCAGGGTGATCAGCCACAGCGCATGGCTCGGCGAGCGGCCGAGGCTGCGCGCCATGTTCTCCAGTTCCACCGGTGCCTGGGCGATTCCCGCCCGCAGGCTGACCAGCGCCCGGGGCAGGAACATCAGCAGATAAGCCAGCAGCACCGTGATGGTGGTCTGGTAGATCGGCCGGGCGAAGTGGATGGTCACGGTGACCAGAGCCAGCGCGACGACAATCCCCGGCAGGGCGCTGGTGATGTAGTTGCAGCTTTCCAGCAAGCGTTGCAGCCGGCCCGGTGAGCGAATCGACAGCCAGGCGATCGGAATCGCCGCACAAGTGGTCAGGGCTGCGCCTGCCACACCGAACAGCAGAGTCTGCTCCAGTGCCGGCAACAGCTCAGGCAAATCCCAGACCTCCAGTCCTCCGGCAATCAGCCACTTGCCCAGCGTGATCAGGGGCACGCCCAGGGCCAGGGCACAGGTGACGATCTGCAAGAACAATGCGAACAATGTTGCCGGACGCCTCAGGTTGACCACCCGTTGTTCCCGGGCGCTACCGGAGCCGACGCGGGCATAGCGGGCATGGCCACGGGCGGCGGATTCGACGGTCAGCATTACCAGGCAGCACAAGGCCAGAACCCCAGCCAGCAGGTTTGCGGCAGGTCCGTTGAAGGTGGATTTGAACTGATCGAAGATCGCCGTGGTGAAGGTGTCGAAGCGGATCATCGCGTACAGGCCGTACTCGGCCAGCAAATGCAGACCCACCAGCAGCGCACCGCCGCAGATGGCCAGGCGCAGTTGCGGCAGCACCACCCGGAAGAACACCGCCCAGGGCTTGAGGCCCATGGATTCGGCGACGTCCTCGATGGCCGGGTCCAGTCGACGCAAGGTCGCGGCAACCGGCAGGTACAGGAACGGGAAGTAGGCGATCACCGAGACCAGCACCCCGGCGAACAGCCCGTGGATCGGCGGCACCAGGCTGACCCAAGCGTAGCTGTGGACGAACGCCGGTACCGCCAGTGGCGCGGTGGCCAGCAACGACCAGGCGCGACGGCCGGGCAGGTTGGTGCGTTCGGTGAGCCACGCCAGGGTCACCCCCAGCGTGATGCACAAGGGCACGGTGATGACGGTCAGCAACACGGTGTTGACCATCAGTTCCCCGACCCGTGGCCGGAAAACCAATGGCACCACCTGGCTCCAGCCGGTATCCAGGTAAACGCCGATGACGAAGGCGATGGGCAGCAGGGCCAGCAACGAAACCAGCAGCGACAGGCTGACCACCCACGCGCCGCCTCGGCTCGCGAACAGACCGCGCGATCGTCGACGCAGGTTGGCGGATGCCTGGTGTGGGACATCCGCCGGCAGGATTTCAGGTATCAATTAAAGCAGTCCGGCCTGAGTCATCAGCTCCACGGCTTTTTTGCTGTCGAGTTTCGAGGCATCGACGCTTGGCGCATCGAGCTGCTGCAAAGGCACCAGTTTGGGGTTGGATTGCGCGTCTTTGCCCACGGCATACTCAAACGACTTGCCATCCCTGAGCACCGCCTGACCGTCCTTGCCGGTGATGTACTTCAGGAACGCCTGGGCCTGTTCCTGATGTTTGCTGGAAGCCAGCACGCCGCCACCGGAAATGCTCACGAACGCTCCCGGATCCTTGTGCTTGAAGTAGTACAGGGCAGTGTTCTTGCTGTTCTCGCCGGTCTTGTTCTGATCGACGTAGTAGTAATAGTGATAGATCACCCCGCTGTCGATCTGCCCGGCATTCACCGCCTTGAGCACCGAGCTGTTGCCACGGTAGGCGGTGAAGTTGGTTTTCATCGCCTTGAGCCAGTCGAGGGTCGCGGTTTCGCCTTTCTGCTGAAGAATCGCCGCGACGATGGCCTGGAAGTCGGCGCCGCCCGGCGATGCAGCCCAGCGACCTTTCCATGCAGGGTCAGCGAGATCCATGATCGATTTCGGCAGTTGCGCTTCGGTCAGCTTGCTCGGGTTGTAGACGAACACCGTCGAGCGTGCGGCGATTCCGACCCATTTGCCGTGGGCCGGACGATAGGCGGGGTCGACCTGCTCCAGCGTGGCCTTGTCGACCGGTGCGAACAGGCCCGCGTTGTCGACCAGGACCATGGCAGGGGAGTTTTCCGTCAGGAATACGTCCGCCGGCGAGGAAGCGCCTTCCTGCACGATCTGATTGCCCATCTCGGTGTCGTCGCCATTGCGCAAGGTGACCGGAATCCCGGTTTCCTCAGTGAATCCCTCAACCCAGGCTTTGGTCAGGCCTTCGTGTTGCGCGTTGTACACCACGATGCCGACGCTATCGGCTGCATACACGTGGCCGGCACTCACCAGAGCGGTGGCCAGCAGGGCTTTTTTCAGGAAGGACGGGATTCGGGCAATCATGCTATGGCAGCTCCAGTATTTTGATCGAGCAAGCAGATTCGACGGCGGGGACGTCGATTATTGTAGATCAATAGGAATCATTTGCAGGTTTGGGGCGGCGGCAAATGTAATGGGTGAAATGAGAAAAATTCGTCAATTGTTTGTGATGCTCAAAACTGTGGGAGCGGGCTTGCTCGCGAATGCGTCGTGTCAGACACCAAA
>NZ_JBSVXG010000076.1:0-27801 GCF_054070595.1 Pseudomonas sp. SDO55104_S430
ATGTCGACTGACACACCGCCTTCGCGAGCAAGCCCGCTCCCACAGGTTGCGTGCAAGGCTCTATGCTTGAGGGGAACTCAGTAGCGTGATCGATAGCCCAACCCATGCCCTCATTTCATCAGGACACTCATTCCATGCAGGTAGAAGGTTTTTTCGAATGGCTCGGTCAGGCGCTTGGCACAGTCATCCGTTTCATCGTTGACGCCCTGAGCGGCCTGTTCCAGATGGTGAGCCGTGCCAGCAGCAATTTTGTCGACGGCCTGTCCCGGGCGCTGGGCATGGACACGTCGATCATCAGCATCGCGATCCTGATCATTGGCCTGGTGTTGTTGTGGTCGGCGATCCGCGCGTTCATGAATGCGTCGATCATCATGGGGCTGATCTGGTTGATGCTGGGGTTGTGGTTGCTGAGCTGGATCATGCACTGACACTACCAAAAACTGTGGGAGCGAGCCTGCTCGCGATAGCGGACTAACAATCAACACAGATTTTGAATGTTGTGTCCTTATCGCGAGCAGGCTCGCTCCCACATTGAAATGCCGTGTCGCTACAATGCCCGCTCCCCAAGGAGCCCGCATGTCCAACCTGATTGCCGACTGGCGCGACCGCCCTACCCATCGTCGGGTGTGGGCGCTGGCGGCGCCGATGATTCTTTCCAACATTTCCGTACCGCTGGTGGCGCTGGTCGACAGCACCGTCATCGGTCACCTGCCCCACGCCCATCAGCTTGGCGCCGTGGCGGTCGGGGCCAGTCTGTATACCTTCCTGGCCTGGGCGATGGGCTTTCTGCGCATGGGTTCCACCGGTTTTGCCGCCCAGGCCGCCGGGCGCGGAGATGGTGCAGCGCTGCGGCAGATTCTGTTGCAGGGGCTGCTGCTGGCCATGGGTCTGGCGATTGTCCTGGGCGCGGCGGGCGTGCCGTTGAGCGGAGTGGCGCTGCACTTCATGCAGCCGTCGGCGGAACTGGACCAGATGACCCGCGAGTTCTTCCATACACGTCTGTTCGGCCTGCCCGCGGCGCTGGCCAGTTACGCGCTGGTGGGCTGGTTCCTCGGCACGCAGAACGCCCGGGCGCCGCTGGTGATCCTGCTCACCACCAACCTGGTCAACATCGCGCTGAACCTCTGGTTCGTGCTCGGGCTGGAATGGGGAGTTGTCGGTGCGGCCCGGGCTTCGGTGATAGCCGAGTGGACCGGCGCCCTGATCGGCCTGCTGATGACCCGCCAGGCCCTGCGCGCCTATCCGGGGCAGATCGTCTGGGCGGCGCTGCGGCTGTGGCAGAGCTGGCGTCCGCTGCTGGCGGTCAACCGCGATATCTTCCTGCGCAGCCTGGCCCTGCAATCGGTATTTTTCCTGATCACCGTGCAAGGCGCGCGACTGGGGGATGCCACCGTCGCCGCCAATGCCCTGCTGCTCAACGGCCTGCTGCTGACCGCCCATGCCCTGGACGGTCTGGCCCACGCCGTGGAAGCCCTGTGCGGACACGCCATCGGCGCCCGTAATCGCGATGCCCTGCGCCGCTCACTGGTGGTAGCCTGCGGCTGGTCGCTGCTGGCGAGCTTGTGTTTCGCCGTGTTCTTCCTGTTGGCCGGACACCTGTTCATCGAGATGCAGACCGACATCGCCAGCGTGCGCGACACCGCCTTCATTTACCTGCCCTACCTCGCCGTCCTGCCGCTAATTGCGGTCTGGAGTTACCTGCTCGATGGCTTGTTTATCGGCGCCACCCGTGCCCGGGAAATGCGCAATGGCATGCTGTTGACGGTGGCCTTGCTGGTGCCCTTCGCGTGGGCGCTGCAAGGGTTCGGCAACCACGGCCTGTGGATAACCTTTCTGCTGTTCATGGTCCTGCGCAGCCTGACCCTGGGCATCATTGCCTGGCGCCTGCGTCGCAATGACGGCTGGTTCACCGGCGCGCACTGAAGCTCGAAAAATCAGAGGCTCGAAAAATCAGGGCCGATGGTTCTGCCAGCGGTCGCGCAAACTGTCGAGGCGTTCCTGCTGGGTGCGCCCCGACGATCGCGCTGGCACCGCGTCAGGGTGCTGCAGGCGCAACCACAGCCAGGCATCCAGCACCGGGCGCTCGCTAAAGCCCAGCGCCAGACCTTCCTGCAGATGCGCCCAAAGGCGTGCGTATTCGGTCGCGGTGGAGCGGCTCCAATGCCAGGCATGCTGCTCGAGCAGGCAGGTCTGCAGGTTTTCCCGTTGCCGCGCACTGAGGGTTTCTTCGACGCCCAGCGGGCTGACCGCCAGCCCTGGATTGAGCAACATCTGCCAGCCCTGGTGGCCCGCCGCCCTGTCCGCCCAGGTACCGCCAAACCAGCGAATCTGTTTGACCGGCCCCATCCAGCGGCTCAGTTGCGCGGCATCGCAGGCATCGAAAAAATAACTGGCGGTATTGGGGTTGTAGTAACTGAGCAAGGCTCGGTGATGGACATCGAAACTGACGGTGAGCATGCGCCGCAAATGGGCCAGCAAGACCGGCGCTGACGCCTCGCTGATCAGCAGCAAGCCACGCCAATGCTGCGCATCGCGCTGGCAGACTTCGGCAAGCATCGGGCAGGTGAGCAGATTGACCAGCACCGGGCCCTGGTCCCGCAGGGCGTGCCATTCGGTCCCTTCGAACAACCGATACCAATGGGCCTGATCGAACCCCAGTTTGAGCGCAGCCCCCGCTTGCGGTGCACTCGGCACATCCAGCAACAACCAGCGCGGCGGCACATCGGCCGCATACACCGCCATCACGCCGCTCCGCTTCGAGCCAGCCCCATGGCCGCCCGGCAAGTACAGATCGCCTGCTCACACTGCTTGAAACTGCCTCCGCCCGGCATCAGGCACAACATCAGCAAGGGCTCTCCCGAATGCAGCCAGTCCTGCACCGCTTCAGGCGGGCATTGCTCCGTCTCCGCAGGCGTATCCGCCTCTTCAAGCGCAGCGGGCTGATGAAGAATCCCGGTGATCATCGGCTGGTCCGGGTCGCCGTCGACAAAACTCACCACCACCTCCGTGCCTTCTCTTAGCGCTGCGCTGCCTGTGGCTTGCAGGGTCGGCGCCAGCGGCAGCCAGCAGTGACTGGGCGTCGCGCCTTCGCCCTGATACAGCCAGTCGAACTGCACGGCGACCGGGCGTGAGCTCGCTGGCTCTGGCTCATCGACGCTCACCACCCATGCCCGTTGCAGGCTGTGCATGACAGGCCGGGGCGATTTCGTTCGCGGCGCAAACGGTGCTGTTTCTTGCATGGCGCGCACCTGATTTCGGTAAGGAATCGACAGATCCTGGCGGCCCTGATGCTCGATATGGGTCAGCAGCCACTGCCGATTCCACTCCGCTATCGGATGCCCGGACAGCGCCATCGACTGGCCGCTGCGCAATGTCGCCAGATCGGTCTGGCATTCGGCCTGCGGATGCCGGTTACCGGCGCCATGTCGAACCTCGAAACGCCGTACCGCCGGCTGCGCCCCTTCGGGCCTGAACATCGTCATGTCCCCGACCCGAAACGGCCCCCGTCGATCGCTGAACACCACGCAGTGCCCTCCCGCCCGATGTTCGAAGTGGTAGTCAATGCGCTCCCGGGCACACAGGCGCTGAAGAAATTGCAGATCGGATTCACGGTACTGCGTGCAGAAATCCAGCGGAGGGTAATCGCCGCTCAATTCGAAACGCCGGTCGCCACCGACGACGCCGTGCTGCCTGAGTACCCGGTCGAGAATCTGCGGCACCGAGCGGCCGCTGAAGATGCGCTGGCTGAAGCGTTGGGCCAGACACGAAAGCTTCGGCCCCAGGCGCACATGGCAAAGCCTGACGGTCGTGCCGTGGTCGCGCTGAAACAGTTCGTGAAGTTGCCCGTGAACGGTGTTGCCCTGCGGCCCGAAACGCAGGCTGGCCGAGCGGTACAAGAGGCTGGCGAGATCGAGCGAGGGATCATCGATCAGCAGGTCCACGTCAAAGGCGAAGGGTTCGCTGAGCGCTTCCCTGCCGGTAAAGGCCAGGACCTCGAAGGCGTCGGACAGACCAGCTACGTCCAGACGAAATGACGGTTCGTTGACTGGATCGAACATGGGCGATTCTCTACAGGAGGGTCGGTCGTGGATTTTCGCCGAGTGGCAGGGCCGAGTAGAGAGGGGAAATACAACTTGGGAAATGACCTACGCGAAAAGAGGACGAATACCTGAAATAGCCGAGGACGCAGGTATTTTCGTGCAGGGAAAAGAGAATTGCCTCACCAGGCCATCTGAAAATTCCGACGCTGTCGGTACATTTTCAGACAACCTGATGGGAGCAGGACTTACCTCAAGAAGACAGGTAAGAAGAACGGGTCAGGCCAAGACGCAGGGCATCGAGGAACTGGGTGCGCTCGGTGGCGCTGATGCGGGCACTGGCGCACTTGTCGCGGTAGTGGGTCATCAGCTCTTCGGGCGACAGGTGCACGTAGCGCAGCATGTCTTCGATGGTGTCGTGTGTCTCGATGCCGGCGTGGTACACGCTGCCATCGGCGTTCTGGTAGATGTTCACCGAGTCGGTGTCACCGAACAGGTTGTGCATGTCGCCAAGAATTTCCTGGTAGGCACCGACCAGGAACACGCCCAGCAGGTAATCCTCACCTTCGTTCAGCGCGTGCACCGGCAGGCTGGTTTCGATGCTCTGCTCGTCGACGTACTGGTTGATCTTGCCGTCGGAGTCGCAGGTCAAATCCTGCAGCACCGCGCGGCGCAGCGGCTCTTCGTCGAGACGGTGCAGCGGGATGATCGGCAATACCTGATCGATGGCCCAGGTGTCCGGCAGGCTCTGGAATACCGAGAAGTTGCAGATGTACTTGTCGGCCAGCTTGTCGTTGAGTTCGTCCAGCACCTGACGGTGGGAACGCTGACGCGCCTTCAGCGAGTTGTGCAGGCGACGGCACACGGCGAAGTAGCACTGCTCGGCCAGGGCCTTTTCGGCCAGGGTCAGCTTGCCATCGGCGTACTGGGCGGCGACATCGCTCATGTAGTGCGTGGCGCGCCAGTAGGTTTCGGTGACCATCTCGATGTCGGTCGGACCCAGCAGGTCCACCAGCCACTGCACGGTTTCCGGCAGCGCTTCCTTGTTCTCGATCTGCGGCACGTCGTCGTTGTGACGCTCGACGTCGGTCACCTGGATCACCAGCATCGCGTGGTGCGCGGTCAGGGAACGGCCGCTCTCGGAGAAGATGTTCGGATGCGGCAGGCTCTGAGCATCGCAGAACTCCTTGAGCATGCCGACCACGACACCGGCGTAATCGTCCATGTCGTAGTTGATCGAACTGGCGTTACGCGAATGCGTACCGTCGTAGTCCACGCCAAGGCCGCCGCCGACGTCGATGTGGTCCACCGGCAGACCGAGGTTGCGCAGTTCGCCGTAGTAACGGATCGCTTCCTTGAAGCCGTGCTGGTAGTCCGCCAGGTTGGCGATCTGCGAGCCCATGTGGAAGTGCAACAGGCGAATGCCCTGATCCAGGCCGGCAGCGCGGAAACGCTCGACCACCGACAGCAACTGCGCCGCCGACAGACCGAACTTGGATTTCTCGCCACCGGTGTCCGCCCACTTCGAGGAAGCCAGCGACGACAGGCGCACCCGCAGGCCGACCTGTGGCTTGACCTTCAGCGAAGCCGCTTCTTCGATCACCAGGCCGACTTCGGATTCTTTCTCGATCACGATGAACACGTTGTGGCCGAGCTTCTGGCCCATCAGCGCCAGACGGATGAACTCGCGGTCCTTGTAACCGTTGCAGACGATGGTGCCGCCCTTCGGCGCCAGTGCCAGCACCGCCAGCAATTCAGGCTTGGAGCCGGCTTCCAGACCGATGGAGACGTTCTGGGTGGCGATGATGTTCTCGATCACCGCTTCCTGCTGGTTGACCTTGATCGGGTACAGCGCGGTGTACTTGCTCTGGTATTCCAGGCGCTCGATGTTGGCGTCGAATGCGCCGGTCAGCTGACGCACGCGGTCTTGCAGGATGTCGGGAAAACGTACCAGCAGCGGCAAGGACAGGCCGCTCTTGCGCAGCTGGTCGACTTGCTCGAACAGGTCGATGGGCGAGCTGTTCGGACCGTTCGGACGAACTTCGACGCGACCGGCGTCATTGATCGCGAAATATCCGGCCCCCCAATGGCGAATCCCGTAAACACTGCGGCTGTCCGCAACTGTCCATTGGCTGCCATCGTCTTTGCGTGTGCGTCGTACGGACATCGAAGTCCCCTATAAAGAAGTCATAGTGCGTCGCCTGGATTTCAGGCCGGCGCAGTCTAAAGAATGAAAATGACGGTTCGTCAACGAGGGAGTAGACCCCGCCGACCGCAACGAGTTTAGAAACCGGTCATGAACAGGCTCTGTGAAAACCATGGTGACGACGCCGGGCCTTGAGGTTTCAGGACCGGATCAAGCCACAGGTGGTTTTCACAGAGGCTGCTAGCCGCCGGATTTCTTCGCTTTGAAACCGAGCTTGATCAGTTCAGCCAAGAGTAGCTCGACATGATCGCCCTGGATTTCGATGACACCGTCTTTCAGCGCCCCACCGGTGCCACAACGTTTCTTCAACGTGGCAGCCAGGTCCTTGAGGTCGTCTGCAGCCAACGGCACGCCGGTGATGGTGGTCACCGTCTTGCCGCCACGGCCCTTGCTTTCGCGACGCACGCGGGCAATGCCGTCGCCGGCGGGGATAACGGTCTGTTTGCAGATGCAGGCGTCCACCGGTTTACTGCATTCCGGGCAATGACGACCTGCGTCGGTGGAAAATACCAGGCCGCCCAGGGCGGCGAAGGATGCGGCTTTTTTGGCCACCGGCAATCCTCTATGGGAGGACAAAGACTGGTCGCAGCACTTGGGCAAGGCTATCGACCGCGAAGCCCCACTCAGGCAGGGGCAGCGCTACTGCAACGGTTTGCTTTCTGTAGGAGCGAGCACGCTCGCGATGGTGGCCGGAACAACGAAGGGTGTCAGGTGCCCCGCGTCATCGTTGACGACCATCGCGAGCATGCTCGCTCCTACAGGTAAGGCAATGCCGTTACAGCTTGAAAAGGTCGCGCAGTGTAACGGCAAAAACGCCGATTGCTAAGAGCCAATCGGCGCCAATTTATAGCGCTTATGCGACGTCTTCGCCGCGAGAGCGCAGATAGCGTTTCAACGCGGCCAGAGAGTCCGGGCAATAAGGCTTTTCCTCGATTTCCCGCAGCACTTGTTCAACCGGTAAAAAGCGCGCTTCCAGCACTTCTTCCGGCTGCAAAATCAACGGGCCATCCCACACCGCCGAAAACGCCGAACACCAGAGGCGATTGCCGGTGTCTTCGAAGAAAAAATGGTCATGGGCGGTCAGCTCGACGCCGCTCACCCCCAGTTCCTCTTCCAGCTCCCGGGCCGCCGACTCGGCGTAGGTTTCGGTGGCGAGCACCATGCCGCCCGCCGCCACGTCCCAGTAACCGGGATAGATCGCCTTGCTCAGGGTCCGCCGGTGCACGCAAAGCTCACCGGCGGAATTGAACAACATGATGTAAGTGCCCCGCCCGATCAGTCCGCGCTCGCGCAGGTCGGAGCGCACAAGGGCGCCGAGCAGGTTGTCCTGCTCGTCGACCCAGGCGATCTGCTCGGCGTCGGACGCCGCCCGATGGGCCGCTTCGCGCAGGTTGTCGATGGAACTGTCGACCATGACTCAGCCCTGATTCAACAGTTGACGCAAATCGATCACCGCCGCGTTGGCCCGGGAAATGTAGTTGGCCATGACCAGCGAGTGGTTGGCCAGCACGCCGAAGCCGCTGCCGTTGAGGATCATCGGGCTCCACACCGGCTCCTGCGACGCCTCCAGCTCACGAATGATCTGGCGCACGCTGACCGTGGCGTTCTTCTTGGCCAGCACATCGGCGAAGTCGACTTCGATGGCGCGCAGCAGGTGCGACAGGGCCCAGGCTTGGCCGCGAGCTTCATAGAACACATTGTCGATCTGCATCCATGGGGTTTCGACGATTTCTTCGTCAACCTGGGGTGCGACGCCCGGCGTCACGGCTTCGGTTTTCAATGCGGTGTTGAGTTTGACCCGGCCAACACTGGCCGACAGCCGTTGTGACAGCGAGCCCAGGCGCGTGCCGACATCACCCAGCCAGTTGTTCAGGTTGTCGGCGCGGGCATAGAACAGTGCGGTTTTCTGGTTCGGATCGGACAGGCGATTCTGATAGCGGGTCAGAGAGTTGATGCCTTCCTGGAACTCGGACTCGCTGGACGGCAGCATCCAGCTCTTGTTGTCGAAGTTGAAACGCGGTTCGGCCTTGGCCAGATCGGCGTCTTCGGTCGATTGCGATTGCGAACGGGCGAAGTCCTTGCGCATCGCGCGGCTCAGGTCACGCACCTGTACCAGCACGCCGTATTCCCAGCTCGGCATGTTGTCCATCCACAGGCCCGGCGGGAAACGGTCATTGGAAATGTAACCGCCCGGCTTGTTCAGCAGGGTCCCGGCAACGGTCTTGAGAGTTTCGACAGTGGTATAGCCGACCACCATCTGCTTGCCTTCTTTCTCGGCCGCCATCTGCGCGTTCTGCTGCACCGGGAACAGCGCAGGTTCTTCGCTCCAGTACCAGCCCAGCGCAATCGTCACCAGCAGGTAGATACCGACCAACGTGGCCAGCGCCCGGCTGAACACCAGGCCGCCCAGGTAACTGCGGGTAGCCGATTTCGGTTCGGCGGCACGTTCGGGCGCGCTACCGGCGCGGTTCTTCCAGTCCAGCATGGCGATTTCCTTTCAAGCTCTTGGGTTCAACGGTTCGACCACAACCATACAACAACGTGCCTTTGCCCGGCACCCGCCGTTGGGTTCATGTCGGAAATAAGCTTGTGGATGGCTATAAACAGACCACGCCGCCTCACGCATCTAGGGGAATCCCCTAGACCCTTACACGAAAGGTCGCGGCTCGTTTAACGCTGGCACACCATCAGAGACCAAGGCCCATCATCTACGCCGAATCCGATGCATACCCACTAAGGAAAACCCTGAAAGCCCCGCCCCACGGGCCTCAAGCGCGAACAATCAGCCAATTCCAGACCGACCGGTCACAAACTGAATGCAGTCACTCAGCAGAATATTGGCGTCTGCTACTCATCCAATCGAAAAGAGATGCTAGCATAGAGCCACCAGTCGACCTCAGCGTGCCCCCTAACTAGTAGTCAGGATATGACCGAGCCAGAAGATCCCAGCCGCGAGCGCCTCAAGCACCACTTTGCCCAGCGGGTAATTCATCAGGCACGTCAGATACTTGAGATATGGCAGCGCCTGCAACGCAGCGAGTGGTCGACCAACGATCTGTCGGAACTGAGCGAGGCCAACCTGCGCCTGCTGCGTTTCGCCGAGCGCTTCGAACAGCCGGAACACATTAAACTGGCGCGCCAGATCACCCTGTCGCTGGAGGCGGTCGACGCCAACCGCGGGCGCCTGAGCAGCGGCCTGATCACCGACCTCAACCGTTTGATGCAGCGTCTGTCGCGTACCGGCCTGCGCCACGGTGATCAGCTCGATCAGACCTTCCTGCCGCCACTGCGCAAGCCGATCTACGTGATGCTGCAGGATCACGACCGCGCCGAGCGCCTGGCCAAGCAACTGGAATTCTTCGGTCTCAGCGCCCAATCCCTGGACAGCGTGGCGGCGTTTCGCTCCTCGATGGTCGAACGCCTGCCGGCGGCGATCGTCATGGACGTGGACTTCAGCGGCCCCGGCATCGGCCTGAAACTGGCCGCCGAAGCCCAGGAAGGCCTCGACCAGCGTATGCCGCTGCTGTTCTTCAGTCTGCACGAGACCGACACCCCGACCCGCCTGGCTGCGGTGCGCGCCGGTGGCCAGGAGTTCCTCACCGGCACCCTCGAAGCGTCGAGCCTGCTGGAGAAAATCGAGGTCCTGACCAACGTCGCCCAGTACGAACCCTATAAAGTGCTGATCATCGACGACTCCCGCGCCCAGGCCCTGCACACCGAGCGCCTGCTTAATAGTGCCGGCATCGTCACCCGCACCCTGATCGAGCCGATCCAGGCCATGGCCGAGCTGGCGGACTTCCAGCCGGACCTGATCATCCTCGACATGTACATGCCGGCCTGCACCGGCACCGAACTGGCCAAAGTGATCCGCCACAACGACCGCTATGTCAGCGTGCCGATCATCTACCTGTCGGCCGAAGACGATCTGGACAAGCAGCTCGATGCCATGAGCGAAGGCGGCGACGACTTCCTGACCAAGCCGATCAAACCCCGGCACCTGATCACCACCGTGCGCAACCGGGCGGCGCGGGCGCGCAATCTGAATTCGCGAATGGTGCGCGACAGCCTCACCGGCCTGTACAACCACACCCACATCCTGCAATTGCTCGAGGATTGTTCGTTCCGCGCCCGCCGCGAAAACAAGCCTTTGAGCTTTGCAATGCTCGACATCGACCACTTCAAACGGGTCAATGACAGCCACGGCCACCCCATGGGCGACCGGGTGATCAAGAGCCTGGCGCTGTTTCTCAAGCAGCGCCTGCGCAAGACCGACTTCATCGGTCGCTACGGTGGCGAAGAGTTCGCCATCGTCATGCCCGACACCGACCTGGAAGCGGCGCACAAGGTGCTGGATGAAATCCGTCAGCGTTTCGCCGAGATCCACTACCCCGCGCAACCCGAGGATCTGTGGTGCACCTTCAGCGCCGGCGTGGTGGAAATGTCTGACGACACCGACAGCCTGCTGATGGCGAGCCAGGCGGACGAGGCGCTGTATCGCGCGAAAGCGGCCGGACGCAATCGCGTTCAGGCCGTGCACGCGTCAAAGCAAAGTGCCACTTTTTCATCCCAATCGACCCATTCCGTCATAACCGTGTAACAGAATCGCAATAAATTCAGGCGCTTACCGTTTCGCCACTGGTAGTCCCGCGATGCGCCTGAAGCTGCTGACCAATTTCAATACCCTCCTTTTAGTCGCCGTGTGCGTGGCCCTTGGCGCCACACTCTGGTGGTCGCAAAAAGCCCTTGAGCGACCCTATCTATTAATGGAGCGCTACCTGGGCCTGTCCCAGCAGTTTCAGAATGATGTGGCGCGCAACGTCGAGGATTACCTGGCCAGCGGCGATGCCCTGCGTCTGAGCAGCGCCAGCCAGGCGATCGACAACCTGCAGAAGGAACTCGGCGAACTGCCGCCGGCGCTGGCCGAAACCCTGCGCCCGAGCCTGTCGAACCTCAACGATTTCAGCAAAACCGACTTGCTCGCCGCCGGCAAACTCGCGGGCGATCCGCAGGCCCTGCTGCTGCAAGCAGAACGCGAATTGGGCGCCAGCCTCGACCAACTCAGCCAGTACGCCAGCGGCAACGCGGCGTACCTGACACCCCTGCTCGCCGCGGCCCAGCATCTGGGCAAACTGTCCCTGGCCCGGGACAAGCTGGTGAGCAGCGGACGCAGTGAACTGGCGGCCGATGTCGAGCGTGAAGTCGGCAACATCCGCGCCCAGGCCAGCCAGCTGGATGCCCTGCCATTGCTCGGCGTGACGGTCAGCAACGAATCGAACACCGATGACTTCGCCGCGATGATGGGGCTGGAAAACACCGAGAAAGCCGCGACCGAAGACGCTGGTGTGGGCTTCAAACGCGAGCTCAACAGCTTGCTAACCCGCTACCCCGCTGAACTGGCGCGCACCCGTGACCAGATCCAGAAACGCGCTGACCTGAGCGCCGCGACCCACCTGAAAATCGCCGACGTGCAACAGGCCATCGCCGGCCTGGAGCCGGTGGTACGGGCCCAGCACGGGCAGATCCAGGGCGAGGTGCGCCTGATGCAGGGAGTAATGATCGGCCTGATCCTGCTGATCGCCCTGCTTATCGACACCCTGCAACGCAAGCTCGCCCGGACCCTGACCAATCTCGCCCCGGCCCTTTCGACCTGGGCCGAAGGCGACTTCAGCCGCGACATCCAGCTGGGCAAGACCAACCGCGAACTGCATGACATAGAAGCCTCGCTCAATCGTCTGCGCGCCTATCTGGTGGATCTGGTGGGCACCATTCGCCTGAACGCCGAGCAGGTCGCGGACAGCAGCCGCACGCTGGCCGAGCTGAGCAACGACCTGCACAGCGGCGCTGAACATCAGGCCGGTGACACGGCGCTGATCCGCGATTCGCTGGGCGAACTGGAAGCGACCATCCAGCAAGTCGCCGGCGATGCCAGCCAGGCCGCCGACGCCAGTCGTCATGCGGGGCTGGCGGTGGAACACGGGCAGAAAGTCATCGGCCAGAGCCTGACCGGGTTGCATGCGCTGGTGGATGAAGTCCAGGGCAACGCACAGATGATCGAGCATCTGGCACAAGAGTCGGCGACGATCGGCGGTGTACTGACGGTGATCCGCTCGATTGCCGACCAGACCAACCTGCTGGCGCTCAATGCCGCCATCGAAGCGGCGCGCGCAGGAGAAATGGGGCGCGGGTTTGCCGTGGTCGCCGAGGAAGTCCGCTCGCTGGCCATGCGCACCGCTGGCGCCACGGCGGAAATCCAGACCCTGATCGCCGGCCTGCAGACGGCGGCTCGACAGTCGGTCGAAGGCATGCGCGCCCAGGTCGAACACGCCGAAGCCACCGCCAATCAGGCCCAGGCAGCCGATGGCGCGCTGGATGAAATCGTCGGGGCGATCCAGACCATTTCCGATACTGCGGTGCGCATCGCCGATGTCACCGCGCAGCAGAGCGGCGCGGTCAGTGAGATTCGCGATCACAGCGAGCGGATTCATCAGTTGGGTGGGGATAACTTGCTGCGTATTGGTGAAGGGCGGGAACAGGGGGAGAATCTGCTGGTGTTGGGTGGGCGCTTGCATACGGCCGTTCAGGCCTTCCGCGTCTAACGCCTCCCGCGTAGATCCATGTTTCGTGGGCTCAGCTATGATGGCTCCAAGCCCCATACGCGAGACCGTCATGCGCCGCTTGCTCTGCCTGCTGCTTCTAGTGTTCGCCCTGCCGGTCGCAGCCACCGGCCTGCTGGAGAGCCGGCCCAGTACTACCCTGGGGTCGATCAACAACAGCGCCGACTTCCTGCCCGTTCGCGAAGCCTTCAAGTTGAGCCTGGTGGACAGCACGCCGCAATCGATCAAGCTGCGTTTGATCGCCTCCGAGGGTTATTACCTCTACCGCCATCGCTTTCAATTCCGCACCGATCCGGTGGATGTCAGCCTTGGCGCGGCGCAACTGCCCAAGGGCGAGCAGAAGCACGACGAATACTTCGGTGACGTCGAGGTCTACCACGGCATTCTCGATGTGGAGCTGCCGCGCAACGATCAGCGGGCATTCACTCTCGCCGTGACCTATCAGGGCTGCGCGGACAAAGGCCTGTGTTATCCCCCGGAAACCGAACACCTGACGATCGATGGCAATGGCACAAGCACGGTGGTTCATGACTGGGGCTGGCGCGAATTGGCGCTGTTTTTTCTCGCAGGCCTGGGCCTGACTTTTACCCCATGCGTACTGCCGATGCTGCCGATTCTTTCCGGCGTGGTGCTGCGCGGTCAGGTCGGCGGCCTGCGCGGCTTCAATCTGTCCCTCGCTTATGTCCTGCCGATGGCGGCCTGCTTTGCACTGCTCGGTGCCCTTATGGGTCTGTTCGGCGCGCAACTCAATTTGCAGGCGAGACTGCAATCGGCCTGGGTGCTGGTGCCGTTCGCGATGTTCTTTGCGCTGTTTGCCCTGGCGATGTTCGGCGTCTTCGAACTCAAGCTGCCGCAGGTGATCAGCAGCCGGCTGGATCGTATCGCCGGCCGCACCGAAGGTGGTTCGCTGTGGGGCGCGGCGGTGCTGGGCGTGGTTTCCAGCCTGCTGGTTTCGCCCTGTGTCTCGGCGCCATTGGCCGGGGCGCTGCTGTATATCAGCGCCAGCGGTGATGCGCTGGGCGGCGGCTTGAAACTGTTCATGCTCGGCCTGGGCATGGGTGCCCCGCTATTGCTGGTGGCGACAGGAGGCGCGGCGTGGCTGCCGAAAAGCGGGCCGTGGCTGGTCTATGTGAAAAACGCGATTGGCGTTTTGCTGCTGGGGCTGGCGATCGGATTGCTCAGCCGGGTGCTGCCCGGCCAGGTCACCTTGCTGCTGATCGGCCTGCTGGCCGCTGGCGTCGGCTTGTTCCTGGGGGCGCTGGAATTCGTCTACAAACCGCCGAGAAAACGCCTGGGTCAGTTGATGGGCATGTTCCTGCTGTTTTACGCGTTGGCCTGCTGGTACGGCGGCTTCAGCGGCCAGAGCGATCCGCTCAACCCGATCGGCCAGCCGCGGACAGCCGTGATCGAGGCGTCCGCGTCCGACGCCGGCGCGTGGCAAACCGTCAGCACGGCGCAGGATCTCGACCGCCTGCTCGCCGAAGCCCGCGCATCCGGCAACCCGCTGCTCCTCGACTGGTACGCCGACTGGTGCATCAGCTGCAAAGTCATAGAACGCGAAGTGCTGAATGACGCGATCGTCGTCGAACGGCTCAAAGGCTATCGGCTGGTTCGCTTCGATATCACCGCCAGCAACGCCGAACAGCGGGCGTTGCTCGACCGCTACAAACTGTTCGGGCCACCGGCGCTGATGTTTTTCGGCAAAGACGGGCTTGAACACGCCGATGTGCGGGTCATCGGCGAAATCAACGCCAGGGACTTCGCCGAACGTGTCGCCAAAGCGAATGACCGGATTTAATCAAGCGGTCATATATTTCGCGCAAACATCGGACATCGTGCTGGCTATTGCAGAGAACTGGACAGTCACAAAGGCTTTGCGGCATAGTCGCCGGGTTCTGACAATTGCTCACCGACAACATGGGAACAACCGATGGCGACGCTACTGGTTCTGCACGGACCCAACCTGAACATGCTTGGCACCCGTGAACCGGGCACCTATGGCGCCACGACGCTGGCGCAGATCAACCAGGACCTGGAACGCCGCGCCCGTGAAGCCGGCCACCATCTGATGCACCTGCAGAGCAACGCCGAATATGAATTGATCGACCGTATCCATGCCGCTCGCGGCGAAGGTGTCGACTTCATTCTGATCAACCCGGCAGCTTTTACACATACAAGTGTCGCATTACGTGACGCGCTGCTGGCGGTGAGCATCCCATTCATCGAAGTGCATTTGTCCAACGTGCACAAACGCGAACCTTTCCGCCATCACTCTTACTTCTCCGACGTAGCGGTGGGAGTGATCTGCGGCCTTGGCGCCAGCGGTTATCGGCTGGCCCTGGAGGCCGCGCTAGAACAGCTTCAAATACAGGCAACAGCTTGACCAACAAGCGGTAAACGCCCCTGACCGACCCTTGGGAGTTGATGATTCATGGATATCCGTAAAGTTAAGAAACTGATCGAATTGCTGGAAGAGTCCGGCATCGACGAGCTCGAGATCAAGGAAGGCGAAGAGTCCGTACGCATCAGCCGTAACAGCAAGGCTCCAGCCCAGCAGTACTACGCACCAGCTCCAATGCCTGCTCCGGTTGCTGCACCTGCCGCCGCTCCGGCTGCCGCTGCCGCCCCTGCTGCCGCCGCAGCACCGGCACTGAACGGCACCGTTGCCCGTTCGCCGATGGTAGGTACCTTCTATCGCAAATCCTCGCCAACCTCGCCAGCCTTCGTTGAAGTCGGCCAGACCGTGAAGAAAGGCGACACCCTGTGCATCGTCGAAGCCATGAAGATGATGAACCACATCGAAGCTGAAACCAGCGGCGTGATCGAATCGATCCTCGTTGAAGACGGCCAGCCGGTTGAGTTCGACCAACCGCTGTTCACCATCGTTTGAACCGCGGAGAGCCTTTGATGACTGCGAAGTTGGAAAAAGTTCTGATCGCTAACCGCGGTGAGATCGCCCTGCGGATTCTGCGTGCCTGCAAAGAGATGGGCATCAAGACCGTCGCCGTTTACTCCAAGGCCGACAAAGAGCTGATGCACCTGGGCCTGGCAGACGAATCCGTCTGCATCGGTCCGGCTTCTGCCGCGCAATCCTACCTGCACATCCCGGCCATCATCGCCGCAGCCGAAGTGACCGGCGCTACCGCCATTCACCCAGGCTACGGTTTCCTCGCGGAAAACGCCGACTTCGCCGAACAGGTCGAGAACTCCGGCTTCGCCTTCATCGGCCCGAAAGCCGAAACCATCCGCCTGATGGGCGACAAGGTTTCGGCCAAGCACGCGATGATCGAAGCAGGCGTACCGACTGTTCCAGGTTCCGACGGCCCGCTGCCGGAAGACGAAGAAACCGCTCTGCGCATCGGCCGTGAAGTCGGCTACCCGGTGATCATCAAGGCCGCCGGCGGCGGTGGTGGTCGCGGCATGCGTGTGGTGCACAAGGAAGAAGACCTGATCGCCTCGGCGAAACTGACCCGCTCCGAAGCGGGCGCAGCGTTCGGCAACCCGATGGTCTATCTGGAAAAATTCCTGACCAACCCGCGCCACGTGGAAGTTCAGGTTCTGTCCGACGGCCAGGGCAACGCCATTCACCTGGGCGACCGTGACTGCTCGCTGCAGCGTCGTCACCAGAAAGTTCTCGAAGAAGCGCCGGCACCGGGCATCGACGAGAAGGCTCGCCAGGAAGTCTTCGCCCGCTGCGTCCAGGCGTGCATCGACATCGGTTACCGTGGCGCAGGTACTTTCGAGTTCCTGTACGAAAACGGTCGCTTCTACTTCATCGAGATGAACACTCGTGTCCAGGTAGAGCACCCGGTTTCGGAAATGGTCACCGGCATCGACATCGTCAAGGAGATGCTGAGCATCGCCGCCGGCAACAAGCTGTCGTTCACCCAGGATGACGTGGTCATCCGCGGTCACGCGCTGGAATGCCGGATCAACGCCGAAGACCCGAAAACCTTCATGCCGAGCCCGGGCACGGTCAAGCACTTCCACGCTCCAGGCGGCAACGGCGTTCGCGTCGATTCGCACCTGTACAGTGGTTATGCCGTTCCGCCGAACTACGATTCGTTGATCGGCAAGCTGATCACCTACGGCGCAACCCGTGACGAAGCCATGGCGCGCATGCGCAATGCGCTGGACGAAATCGTGGTCGACGGGATCAAGACCAACATCCCGCTGCACCGCGACCTCACCCGCGACGAAGGCTTCTGCAAAGGGGGCGTGAACATTCACTACCTCGAGCACAAGCTGGCTGGCGAGAAGCTTTAAGCTTCAACCGGCACACGACAAAGCCGCCTTCGGGCGGCTTTGTTGTTTCCCAGAGAATCAAAAGATCGCAGCCTTCGGCAGCTCCTGCATAACTACACTCTGTAGAAGCTGCCGAAGGCTGCGATCTTTTCGCTCGGCACCCCACAGTCGTCTTCTGTCTCGCGCTCGCGTAAACTTGCGCGTTTCTCGCGGCCCGCCAGGCTGCCATCAATATTTTTCAAAGGTGCCCGCCATGCCTTGGCTGCAAGTCCGTCTCGCCATCAGCCCAGAACAAGCCGAAACCTACGAAGACGCTTTCCTTGAAGTGGGCGCCGTGTCGGTGACCTTCATGGACGCCGAGGATCAGCCGATCTTCGAGCCGGAACTCAATACCACTCCGCTCTGGTCGCACACGCACCTGCTGGCCCTGTTCGAGGGCGGCACCGAGGCCGCTCCGGTACTCGCCCATCTGGAATTGCTGACCGGCAGCCCACTGCCCGAGCATCACAGCGAAGTGATCGAAGACCAGGATTGGGAACGCAGCTGGATGGACAACTTCCAACCGATGCGTTTCGGCCAGCGCCTGTGGATCGTGCCGAGCTGGCACGCCGCGCCCGAGCCGGATGCGGTGAATCTGCTTCTGGATCCAGGTCTGGCATTCGGCACCGGCACTCACCCGACCACCGCCCTGTGCCTGGAGTGGCTCGACGGCCAGGACCTCAAGGGCTGCGACGTCCTCGATTTCGGCTGCGGGTCGGGCATTCTCGCGATCGCCGCGCTGCTGCTCGGCGCCAGGCAAGCCGTCGGCACCGACATTGACATACAAGCGCTGGAAGCCTCCCGCGACAACGCCGGGCGCAACAAAATCGCCGAAGAGCTGTTCCCGTTGTATCTGCCGGAGGACATGCCGCAGGTTCAGGCCGACGTGCTGGTGGCGAACATTCTTGCCGGTCCGCTGGTGTCTCTCGCGCCGCAACTGTCCGGCCTGGTCAAATCCGGAGGCCGTCTGGCCCTGTCGGGCATCCTCGCCGAACAGGGCGACGAGGTCGCCGCGGCCTACGCCAAGGATTTCGACCTGGACCCGATCGCCAATCGCGATGGCTGGGTGCGCATTACAGGCCGTCGGCGCTAGAATGAGCGCCTGCACAGACCGGATCGCCGCATGACCGACAGCTTCGTCACCCAGTGCCCGCATTGCCAAACCAGCTTTCGCGTCAGCCATGCTCAGTTGAGCGTGGCTCGCGGTGTCGTTCGCTGCGGATCCTGTTTGCAGGTGTTCAACGCCGCCAAGCAACTGCTTGAGCAGGCTGGCAAGGAGCCGGTCGCCCCGGTTGCATCGCCCGCCACCACAGCGCCCGCCGCGGAAGCAGCTACCCCCGCCGAACCTCGGGCGATCAGTCAAAAGCAGTGGACGGCGACCGAGCTGGACCTGGACAGCCTCGATCTCGACCAGGAACTCGCCCGGCTCGAACAGCGGGAAATCCAGCCGACCACCGAGTTCGGCCGGCACCGCGAAGACAGCCTCAGTGCCCGCCGCGACAGCGCCGAAAACGATGAAGAACCCTGGGCTTCCGACAGCCTGTTCAGCGAGCCCGCAGCAGACCGCGCGCAAGCGATCAGCGATCGTGATGACCTCGATACGCTCGACGCGCTCGATACCCCAGTGACAGCGGAACCGGAAATCGAGCCGGCCAAAAACACTCGCACCGAACCTTCGCTGTCGCTGGAGCCAGTGGAGCTGGACGACGAACCGCAGCCGCCGCAGCTTCGCCTGCATGACCCACTGGACACCCCGCAGCATCACGAACGCCTGTCAGCAACGGCAGTCGATGAAGCCGAAGACGACCTGCCCTCCATCGAACCTCAGCGCAAGCGACGCGAACGCGCCGAGCCTGGGGTTCGCGCCGAAGTCCTGCAGGACCTGACCGACGATCCGCTGCAACTGGACTGGCAGAAACGCCGCTCCCCCTGGGGCCGCCGTTTCTTCTGGCTGGTGCTGATCCTGCTCGGTGCCGGCGCACTGGTCGGCCAGTACGTCGCTTACCACTTCGACGAACTGGCACGCCAGGATCAGTACCGCCCCTGGTTCCAGCAACTGTGCCCGCAAATCGGTTGCACGGTGCCATCGAAAGTCGACATCGCGAAAATCAAGAGCAGCAACCTGGTGGTACGCAGCCACCCGGATTTCAGCGGCGCCCTGGTGGTCGACGCGATCATCTACAACCGCGCGCCCTTCTCGCAGCCGTTCCCGCTGCTGGAACTGCGTTTTGCCGACCTCAATGGCCATCTGATCGCCAGCCGCCGCTTCAAGCCCGGCGAGTACCTCAACGGCGACCTCGAGGGCATGGTGGAAATGCCACCACAAACCCCGATCCACATCGCGCTGGACATCCTCGACCCCGGCTCCAAGGCGGTCAATTACAGCCTGAGCTTCCACTCCCCCGAGTGAAACGATTAACCGATGCCGTCCTGACGGCGGATTCCTGACGCTCCCTGCCTAGACCAAACTGCTGGCAATAACAAAATAACTGTTCAGATTTTGTTCAGTTCAGCCTTTATCCGGTCATCGAGAGCGGGTATCATGCCAACCCTTTTTCGAACTCTCATGATCCGGCCCCACAACAGGGAAGTCCTATGTCGGCGGTACGCATCGGTCCATACACATTAAACAACAGCCTGATTCTCGCCCCGATGGCGGGCGTCACTGACCAGCCCTTTCGTCAGCTGTGCAAACGATTGGGCGCCGGGCTAGTAGTCTCGGAAATGGTCACCAGCGACATGAGTCTATGGAACACCCGCAAGTCGCGGATGCGAATGATCCACGAAGGTGATCCCGAGCCACGCTCGGTACAGATCGCCGGTGGCGACGCGCAGATGCTGGCGGATGCCGCTCGAGCCAACGTCGAGCTGGGCGCACAGATTATTGATATCAACATGGGCTGCCCGGCAAAGAAGGTCTGCAACAAGGCCGCCGGCTCCGCCCTGCTGAAGGATGAAGCACTGGTAACCGAGATCCTGCAGGCCGTCGTGGCTGCGGTCGATGTGCCGGTTACCCTGAAGATCCGTACCGGCTGGGACCGGGACAACAAGAATGGCCTGACGGTGGCGAAGATCGCCGAGCAGGCAGGCATCACGGCGCTGGCGGTCCATGGCCGCACCCGTGCCGACCTGTACACCGGTGAAGCCGAGTACGACACCATTGCCGCGATCAAGCAGGCGGTGTCAATGCCGGTCTTCGCCAATGGCGATATCGATTCGCCGGAAAAAGCCCGGTACGTGCTCGACGCGACCGGTGTCGATGGCCTGTTGATCGGCCGGGCCGCCCAGGGGCGGCCATGGATTTTTCGCGAGATCGAGTATTTCCTGCGCACCGGCGAGAAGCTCCCGGCGCTGGAACTGATCGAGGTGGAACGCATTCTGCTAGAGCATCTGGCTGCGCTGCACGCTTTCTACGGAGACGTGATGGGCGTGCGCATTGCTCGAAAGCATGTGGGCTGGTATCTCGCAACCCTGCCGGGCGCCAGGGAGTTTCGCGCCCACTTCAATCGTTTGGAAGATACGGAAGCACAATGCGCCAACGTTCAGGCCTTCTTCGCCGAACGTTACAAGAGCCTGACAGGGGACGGAGAAGGGGTGGCCGCATGACGATGATGACCGAGACTTTAGTGAGTGGAACTGCACCCGTGAGCGACAACGTGAATTTGAAACAGCACCTCAATACCCCGAGCGAAGAAGGCCAGACCCTTCGCGGGAGTGTCGAGAAAGCGCTGCACAATTATTTCGCCCACCTTGAGGGCGCTGCCGTCACGGATGTGTACAACCTGGTGCTCTCCGAAGTCGAGGCTCCCCTGCTCGAATGCGTGATGAACTACGTCAAGGGCAACCAGACCAAGGCCAGCGAGATGCTCGGACTCAACCGGGGCACGCTGCGCAAGAAACTCAAGCAGTACGATTTGCTGTAAGCATTCAATCAAACCAGAAAGGCGCCCGCGTAAAACCGGTCGCCTTTTTTGCTGACTCCTTTGCTTTTGATGGAAATTGAGATGACCGACCAGACTACCCGCCTGCCGATCCGCCGCGCCTTGATCAGCGTTTCCGACAAGACCGGGATCCTCGAATTCGCCAAAGAGCTTGAAGCCCTGGGCGTCGAGATCCTCTCCACCGGCGGAACGTTCAAGCTGCTGCGGGACAACGGTGTCGCCGCAGTGGAAGTCGCTGATTACACCGGTTTTGCCGAAATGATGGACGGTCGGGTGAAAACCCTGCACCCGAAAATCCACGGCGGGATCCTCGGTCGTCGCGGTACCGACGACGCCATCATGAACGAGCACGGCATCAAGCCGATCGATCTGGTAGCGGTCAACCTCTACCCGTTCGAAGCCACCATCAGCAAGCCAGGCTGCGACCTGCCGACCGCCATCGAGAACATCGACATCGGCGGCCCGACCATGGTCCGTTCCGCAGCCAAGAACCACAAAGACGTGGCTATCGTGGTTAACGCCAGCGACTACGCCAACGTCCTTGAAAACCTCAAGGCCGGCGGCCTGACCTACGCTCAGCGCTTCGACCTGATGCTCAAGGCGTTCGAACACACCGCCGCCTACGACGGCATGATCGCCAACTACATGGGCACCGTGAACCAGGCCGCTGAAACCCTGAGCACGGAAGGTCGCAGCGAATTCCCGCGCACCTTCAACACCCAGTTCGTCAAGGCCCAGGAAATGCGCTACGGCGAGAACCCGCACCAGAGCGCGGCGTTCTACGTGGAAGCCAAACCAGCCGAGGTGGGCATCGCCACCGCGACCCAACTGCAAGGCAAGGAACTGTCGTACAACAACGTGGCCGACACCGACGCCGCGCTGGAATGCGTGAAGAGCTTCGTCAAGCCGGCCTGCGTGATCGTCAAGCACGCCAACCCGTGCGGCGTGGCCGTAAGCCCGGATGCCGAAGGCGGTATCCGCAAGGCCTACGACCTGGCCTACGCCACCGACACCGAATCGGCTTTCGGCGGCATCATCGCCTTCAACCGCGAACTGGACGCTGAAACCGCCAAGGCTATCGTCGAGCGTCAGTTCGTCGAAGTGATCATCGCCCCGAGCGTCAGCGAAGAAGCCCGCGCCATCGTCGCGGCCAAAGCCAACGTGCGCCTGCTGGCGTGCGGCGAGTGGTCGGCCGACCGCGCCGCTGCCTGGGACTACAAGCGCGTCAACGGTGGCCTGCTGGTGCAGAGCCGCGATATCGGCATGATCGGCGCCGATGACCTGAAAGTCGTGACCAAGCGTGCACCGACCGAGCAGGAAATCCACGACCTGATCTTCGCCTGGAAAGTCGCCAAGTACGTCAAGTCCAACGCCATTGTCTACGCCAAGAACCGCCAGACCATCGGTGTCGGCGCCGGCCAGATGAGCCGCGTGAACTCCGCGCGTATCGCTGCGATCAAGGCCGAGCACGCCGGTCTGCAGGTAGCGGGTTCGGTCATGGCTTCCGATGCCTTCTTCCCGTTCCGTGATGGTCTGGACAATGCGGCAAAAGCGGGTATCACCGCAGTGATCCAGCCAGGTGGCTCGATGCGTGATGCGGAAGTGATTGCTGCCGCTGATGAAGCGAACATCGCCATGGTCTTTACTGGCATGCGTCACTTCCGTCACTAAGGTCCCGATCCACTGTGGGAGCGAGCCTGCTCGCGATAGCGTCCTTTCAGACACTCTGATGCTGATTGTGCCGCCATCATCGCGAGCAGGCTCGCTCCCACAGAAAAGCACCTTCGCGGTGCTCCACAGAATTTGCGTCATCCGAGGTTTTTGAAATGAATGTTTTGATCATTGGCAGCGGTGGCCGTGAACACGCCCTGGCCTGGAAAGTGGCTCAGGATCCGCGCGTGCAGAAGGTGTTCGTGGCTCCGGGCAACGCCGGTACCGCCATTGAAGCCAAGTGCGAAAACGTCGCGATCGACGTGCTGGCCCTGGAGCAACTGGCCGATTTCGCCGAGAAGAACGTTTCCCTGACCATCGTCGGCCCGGAAGTGCCACTGGTCGCCGGCGTCGTCGACCTGTTCCGCTCCCGTGGCCTGGATTGCTTCGGCCCAACCGCTGGCGCTGCCCAACTGGAAGGCTCGAAAGCCTTCACCAAGGATTTCCTCGCCCGTCACAAGATCCCGACCGCCGACTACCAGAACTTCACCGAGATCGAGCCAGCCCTGGCTTACCTGCGTGAAAAAGGCGCACCGATCGTGATCAAGGCCGATGGCCTGGCTGCCGGCAAAGGCGTGATCGTTGCCATGACCCTGGCTGAAGCCGAAGACGCCGTGCGCGACATGCTCGCCGGCAATGCCTTCGGTGACGCCGGTTCGCGCGTTGTGATCGAGGAGTTCCTGGACGGCGAAGAAGCCAGCTTCATCGTCATGGTCGACGGCAAGAATGTGCTGCCGATGGCCACCAGCCAGGACCACAAGCGCGTCGGCGACGGCAACACCGGCCCGAACACCGGCGGCATGGGTGCCTACTCCCCTGCTCCGGTCGTAACCAGCGAAGTACACAAGCGTGTCATGGACCTGGTGATCTGGCCGACCGTTCGCGGCATGGCCGAGGAAGGGAACGTCTACACTGGCTTTCTGTACGCGGGCCTGATGATCGACAAGGCTGGCAATCCGAAAGTCATCGAGTTCAACTGCCGTTTCGGCGACCCTGAGACCCAGCCGGTCATGCTGCGTCTGCAGTCGAGCCTGGTATTGCTGGTCGAGGCGGCGCTGGCACAGGCACTGGACAAGGTCGAGGCACAATGGGATCCACGTCCGAGCGTCGGTATCGTTCTGGCGGCCGGCGGCTATCCTGGTGACTACGCCAAGGGCGCGGCAATCAAGGGCCTGGACGCGGCGGCCGCACTGGAAGGCAAAGTCTTCCACGCGGGCACCGCGCTCAAGGATGGTCAGGTAGTAACGGCCGGCGGCCGGGTGCTTTGCGCCACCGCCATGGGTGCCAGCGTCGATGCCGCTCAACAGCAGGCATACAAGCTGGCGGCCAGCATTGATTGGGAAGGCTGTTTCTATCGCAAGGACATTGGCTACCGTGCCATTGCCCGTGAGCGTGGCGAAAATCAGGAATAAGCTGTTCATTCGGTCGGGCAAGGGCATCGCGCCCTTGCCTGACTATTCCGGCGCCGCGCATAGTTATATTCTGGCATCAACCTACGAAGGGATTTCGCCGTGCGCTGGCTCAGGATTGCCATAGGTTTAACCGTCACTCTGCTGACCCTGCTCTGCATGCTCCCGGCCCAGGCCGGTCAAGGCAGTGCGCTGGCGATATTGTTCGACGAACAGGGCGACCTGCAGTTGAGCGATGTGCGCTCCGCTCGCTACACCAATCAATTCAGTCCCATCGACCTCGAACGCGTCACCGCGGCCGAGCCCGGTGGTGCGCTCTGGCTACGCTTTCGTCTTGCACCGGGCCCGCATGAACAGGTGCTGAAAGTCTTCGCCCCCGACCTGCTGCAACTCAATCTGTACGTGCTGGACGGCGACAAGCTGATCGAGCAGTCCAGCACCGGCAACAAACAACCCCAGGCCGACCGGCCACTGCCCAGCAGCGATTTCATGCTGCCGTTGCCGCAAGTCAACAAGCCTCTCGACGTTTATCTACGCCTGGTCTCCGAACACCAGCTGCGTCCTTATGTGTCCCTGGAACCGGCGGTCCTGGCCGCTGCCAGCCAGGGCCAGTCTCTGATCTATGGCCTGTTGCTGGGCTGCATCGGCATGCTGATGCTGTACAACCTCATCCGCTACGCCTACACCCGCTCGCGCAGCAGTGCGTGGCTGGCGGCCTGTGAGGCGTTGCTGATGCTCAGCACGGTCCTGCTGCTGAACCTGGCGGGCGGCGTGCTGCCCGACTGGCAAGCCCTGCAAACTCCCGGCGCCTATCTGGCCTTGCTGCTGACCGCGCCCTGCGGCTTGATGTTCGCCTATTGCTTTTATGCCCCGCTCGGCCCGCATCCGCTGAACAAACTGCTGTTGGGCGAAATCCTGCTGATCACGGTCTGTGGTCTGTTGCTGCTTTTCGTCAACACGCTGCCGCTGAACCTCATCACCTACGGTCTGGTCGCCCTCGCCGGCCTGACCATGCTGTTCGTCAGCGCCCATCACTGGCAGAAGGGCTACCGCCCGGCCCGACTGTTCGTGGCCGCCATGGTGGTATTCAACCTCGGCACACTGATCATTCTGCCCGCCCTGCTCGGGCTGACCCTGACCGAACCCCATGGCCTGATAAGCACACTGCTGGGGTTCATCTGCATCAGCGGGTTGCTGATGAGCATTGCCTTGAGCGAGCGCCAGCGCCGCATCGTCGAAGACCGTTTCAGCATCAGCCGCGACCTGGCGGCCAGCAACGCCGAAATGAACGCCAAGGCCGAATTCCTGGCCAAGATCAGCCACGAAATCCGCACCCCGATGAATGGCGTGCTGGGCATGACCGAGCTGTTGCTGGGCACGCCGCTGTCGGTCAAGCAACGCGACTACGTCCAGACCATCCACAGTGCCGGCAACGAACTGCTCACACTGATCAACGAAATCCTCGACATCTCCAAACTCGAATCCGGGCAGATCGAACTCGATGATGTGCAGTTCGATCTCAACGCGCTGATCGAAGATTGCCTGAGCATCTTCCGCGCCAAGGCCGAACAGCAGAATGTCGAGCTGATCAGCTTCATCCAGCCGCAGGTGCCACGGGTCATCAGCGGTGACCCGACACGCCTGCGCCAGACCCTGTTGAGCCTGCTGGAAAACGCCCTGAAGAAAACCGATGAAGGCGAAGTACTGATCGTCGTGGCGCTGGACGAGCTGGGCGCCAAACCGCGCCTGCGCATCGCCGTGCAGGACAGCGGCGAACCGATGGAAGCCGATGAGCGCGAAGCGCTGATGCATGCCGAACTGCACAGCAAGAACTTCCTTTCGGCCAATCGCCTGAGCGGCAACCTGGGACTGGTCATCGCCCGCCAGCTGATTCGCCTGATGCACGGCGAGTTCGGCATCAAGAGCGGCAGCAACCAGGGCAGCACCCTGTGGCTGACCCTGCCACTGGATCCCGATCGCCTCGAACACCCGACCTCCGACCTCGATGGCCCGCTGCAAGGCGCACGGGTATTGGTGGTGGACGACAACGACACCTGCCGCAAGGTGCTGGTCCAGCAATGCAGCGCCTGGGGGCTGAACGTCAGCGCCGTGCCATCCGGCAAGGAAGCGCTGGCCCTGCTGCGCACCAAGGCGCACTTGCGCGATTACTTCGACGTGGTCCTGCTGGACCAGAACATGCCCGGCATGACCGGCATGCAACTGGCCGCCAAGATCAAGGAAGACCCGAGCCTGAACCACGACATCCTGCTGATCATGCTCACCGGTATCAGCAACGCGCCGAGCAAGATCATCGCGCGCAACTCGGGGATCAAGCGCATCCTGGCCAAACCGGTGGCCGGCTACACCCTCAAGACCACCCTGGCCGACGAGCTGAATCAACGCAACAAAGGTCACGTGACCATTGCCCAGGCGCCGTCCGGGCAGGTGATGCCGATCAAGGTTCCGAGTGATTTCCGTATTCTGGTGGCCGAAGACAACAGCATCTCCACCAAGGTGATTCGCGGCATGCTGGGCAAGCTCAATCTGCAACCCGACACGGCCAGCAATGGTGAGGAAGCGCTGCAGGCCATGAAGGCCCAGCGTTATGACCTGGTGCTGATGGACTGCGAGATGCCGATTCTCGACGGCTTCTCGGCAACCCAGCAATTACGCGCCTGGGAAGTGGGCAACCAGCGAACTCGCACCCCGGTGGTCGCGCTGACCGCACATATCCTGGCCGAGCATAAGGAGCGCGCGCGCCAGGCCGGCATGGACGGGCATATGGCCAAGCCGGTCGAGCTCTCGCAACTGCGCGAATTGATCGAACACTGGGTTGCCCAGCGTGATCAGCAGAGCCGCACCGCGACGCCAACGTCCTGAGCCGACAGACCTCTAAACGCCTGATAGACTCCGTCTCGACGTCCCTCGCCAGTGAGCCTGCACCATGCTTCACGAGTTGTTCAGTGTTTACCTGAAGATGCTGGTGCTCTATAGCCCGTTCTTCGTGCTGTCCTGCTTCATCACCCTGACCCGCGGTTACTCACGCAAGGAACAACATCGCCTGGCCTGGAAAGTGGCCATCGCGACGCTGGTTTCCAGTGTCCTGCTGTATTTGTTCGGGAGGATGATTTTCACCGTCTTCGGCATCACGGTGGATGCCTTCCGCATCGGTGCCGGCAGCGTGCTGTTCATCTCGGCGCTGGGCATGGCTCAAGGCAAGTCTGCGGTGCAGACCGACAACGTGCAGCAGGACGTAACCATTGTCCCGCTGACCATTCCCCTGACGGTCGGCCCCGGCACCATCGGTGCCTTGCTGGTGATGGGCGTGAGCCAGCCGCATTGGGACGACAAGCTCATCGCGATCGTGAGTATCGCCTTGGCCAGTTTTACGGTCGGCGTGGTGTTGTATCTGTCCAACCGGATCGAGCGGATTCTGGGCGATCAGGGGTTGCAGATTGTCAGCCGGTTGATGGGGTTGTTCGTGTGTGCGCTGGCGGCGCAGATTATTTTCACCGGGGTCAAAGGCTACCTCGTTCCCTGACGAACCAACCTGTAGGAGCGAGGCTTGCCCGCGAAGCTTTTGGCGTCTTCAAGGACGCC
>NZ_JBSVXG010000077.1:0-27675 GCF_054070595.1 Pseudomonas sp. SDO55104_S430
TTGACCGCGTCGGTCAGACGAACGCGGTGAAAATGTGGGAGCGGGCTTGCTCGCGAAGGCGTCCTCAAGGCGCCACTAAACCTCGACCGGCACCGCCAGCTTCGGGCTACCGAGCGCATGGGTCTTGGAATCAAAAAACCGCAACTCAACCCCGGTGCCGTCGAACAGCTTCGCGTAATGCCGCTTCTGATGCTGGATAAACGCCTGACTGCGCGGGTAGATCGAAATCGCCAGCACCTTCGGTTTCCCCTGGCGCAGGGCATGCACGATGTGGCTGTCCTGCTCGCCCAGGGCATGACCGAAAATGCACAAGCCATCGCCATGCCCCAGCAGTTGCTCGTAGCAGAACGACAGGTAATCCGAGCTGCGGATGGTCTTGAGCTTGTCCGCACTCGACCCTTCGTTGACGAACAGCGGCACGTCATCGAGGGTCTTGATGGTGTTGTTGATGGCGAAATTGCCCAGCAGCGTGCCCTCGGTGGACATCATCCGGCGCGCCGTGCCGTCCTGATTGCGCACCAGATGCAGGCCGCCGTGCAGGTACAGCAAACGGGTCTTGTCAGTGGCCGTGCCGCTGAGGTCGAAGGACGGTTCCGCACCCTCGAAAAGATCGCTGATCACATCCGCCTGATGCTGGATCGCCCAGTGGTTGAGCAGGTCGTAGTTGGTGGTGAATACCGTGCGATAGCTGGCCAGTTCCCGGTTGATCGTCGCCAGCGTCGAGGCTTCGATCAGGCGCCACGGAATATGCACCGCATGCACGCTGTTAATCAGCGCTTCCTTGATCGCGTAGTAACGGTTGCGCGGCGCGGCGGAGCTGACTGCCAGGGCCTTGTTGACCCGACTGGTGGCCTTCAGCGCGCTCAGCACCTGCTCGAAACTGCGGGTCTGCAGCGCATCGAACACGCTCAGCTCGGACGGGCTCAGGGGCTTTTCCTCGACGGTACGAGCGTTCTCGAACAGCGACTCATAACCAAAATCGTCCCACACCGCGCGGCTGGCGCCGTTGCCCACCAGCAAGCCGGCGAACGCAGCGCTGTCGCGCAAGGTGTTCCAGTCTTCAAGGTGGGCGTCGACATCCAGGAAATCGGTCATTGCGGTCACAGTCTCAAGGCAAAAGGTCTGATGGGCGGCGACTTTATCACGGCGAGCCGCGTGCGACCTGCCACTGCGCAAACGAAGAACGCTATGCTGCAACCTTGCCTGAGTCGCCACCACCGAGCCCCCCATGCTGCAGAAAAGCCTGATCCGCCGCCTCGACCTGATCACCCTGCAACTGTTTGTCGCCGTCCACGAGGAGGGCACCCTGACCCGTGCCGCCGCGCGCGAGGCGATTGCGGTGTCGGCGGCGAGCAAGCGCTTGATGGAGCTGGAGGAGGCGCTGGGCATCAGCCTGTTCGTGCGTCAGGCCAAGGGCATGACCCTGACGCCCGCCGGCGAAACGCTGCTGCACCATGCCCGGCAGATGCTGTTCAACGTCGAGAAAATGGGCCTGGAGCTGGGCGAGCACAGTCATGGTGTGCGCGGTTATGTGCGGATGCTGGCCAACCTTTCGGCGATTATTCAGTTCCTGCCGGAGGACCTGCGGGACTTTTCCGAGCGGCATCCGCAGGTCAAGACCGACCTTGAGGAACGGCCCAGTTCCGGGGTGATTCAAGGGGTGCTCGATGGCGTGGCCGACCTCGGCATCTGCTCCATCGACAGCGACACCAAGGGCCTGCACAGCGTGCTTTATCGTCAGGACAAACTGATGGTGCTGATGCTGCCCGACCACCCCTTGGCCAGCCGCTCGAGCCTGGCGTTCGCCGATACTCTGGACAGTGATTTCGTCGGCTTGCATGCCGCCAGTTCCATCAACATGCGCACCCATTCGGCGGCGCGTCAGGCGGGCAGAATGTTACGGGTGCGCATTCATGTTCCCGGGTTCGATGCGATGTGCCGGATGATCCAGGCCAACATGGGAATTGGCGTGTTGCCGCAGCGGGCTTATGAATTGTTCGGGCGGGCGCTGGGGCTGCATGCGGTGCCGTTGACCGATGACTGGTCGGATCGGGCGTTGATTCTGGTGGTGCGGGATGAGGCGTTGTTGTCGCCGGTGAGTCGGATGTTGTTTGAGCATTTGCGCGGTGAGGCCTGAGGGATCTCGGTTGGATGTGCCTGCCTCTTCGCGAGCAAGCCCGCTCCCACAAAGGATCTGCGGTGTAGCACAGATCCTTGTGGGAGCGGGCTTGCCCGCGATAGCGGACTGAAGCCTACAGACATTTCCCCAGGCGTTCGCATTTCGCGAACGCTCGTTGCCAACTGAAGGTTGGATTCCCCGGGCACCTGTCCTCTAGCCTTGGCACATATTCCAAGAACAAGAGGTACCCCGCGATGACTGCCCCCTTGAGTGCGATCAAAGTGATCGAAATCGGCACGCTGATCGCCGCGCCGTTCGCCGCGCGCATGCTCGCCGAGTTCGGCGCCGAGGTGATCAAGATCGAAGCCATGGGCCAGGGTGATCCCCTGCGCAAATGGCGCAAGCTGCACGAAGGCACCTCGCTGTGGTGGTACCTGCAATCGCGCAACAAGAAGTCCCTGGCACTGAACCTCAAATCCGCCGAAGGCATCGAACTGGTCAAGCAACTGGCAACCAGCGCCGACGTGCTGATCGAAAACCTGCGCCCCGGTGCACTGGAAAAGCTCGGTCTGGGCTGGGACGTGCTGCACGCTCTGAACCCCAATCTGACCCTGGTGCGTATCTCGGGCTACGGCCAGACCGGCCCTTACCGTGATCGTCCCGGTTTCGGCGCCATCGGTGAGGCCATGGGCGGCATCCGCTACACCACCGGCACTCCCGGTACGCCACCGGCGCGGGTGGGCGTCAGCCTCGGCGATTCGCTGGCCTCGCTGCATGCGGTGATCGGCGCGCTGATGTCGCTGCTGCGGGTCAAGACCGGGCAGGGCGTCGGGCAGATCGTCGATGTGTCCCTGGCCGAAAGCGTGTTCAACGTCATGGAAAGCCTGGTACCGGAATACGACATGCTCGGCCATGTCCGTGAGCGCACCGGTGGTGCCTTGCCGGGCATCGCACCGTCCAACACCTACCTCACGGCGGATGGCGCCTACGTGGTCATCGCCGGCAACAGCGACCCGATTTATCGTCGTTTGATGCACACCATCGGCCGCGCGGATCTGGCCGAAGCGCCGGAATTCGCCCACAACGACGGGCGTGCGGCCCAGAGCAATCTGCTCGACGCGGCAATCACCCACTGGACCAGCAGCCTGCCGATCGACGACGTGCTGGCGGCGCTTGAAGCCGCTGAAGTGCCGGCCGGCCGCATCTATTCGGTGGCCGACATCGTCGCCGACCCGCACTATCAGGCCCGGGACATGCTGCTCAACGCCGAGCTGCCGGGCGGCGCCACGGTGAAGATGCCGGGCATCGTGCCCAAGCTCTCGGAAACCCCGGGCGGCGTGAACTGGTCGGGCCCCGGCCTGGGCCAGCACACTGACTCCGTCCTCACGCAACTGGGCCTGACGGTGGCCGACATCGAACGCCTGAAAGTCGAAGGAGTGGTGCAATGATCACCGATTATTCCGACCGCCTCATCGTTCAGGAAGTCTCCCCCCGCGACGGCTTGCAGATCGAGCCGACCTGGGTTGAAACCGTCGACAAGATTGCCCTGATCGATCAACTGTCCCTGGCCGGATTCAGCCGCATCGAAGGCGGTTCGTTCGTTTCGCCCAAGGCCATTCCGGCGCTGCGCGACGGCGAGTTGGTGTTCAAGGGCATCACCCGCCAACCGGGGGTGATCTACGTCGCGCTGATCCCCAATCTCAAGGGCGCGCAGCGGGCATTGGCCTGCAGCGCCGACGAACTGAACCTGGTGATGTCCGCCAGCCAGACCCACAACATGGCCAACATGCGCATGCGCTGTGAGGACTCGCTGGCCGCGTTCGGCGAAATCGTCCAGTTCGTGCAAGGCTCGTCCGTGCGCCTCAACGCCAGCATCGCCACCACGTTCGGTTGTCCGTTCGAAGGCCGGATCGATGAGGACCGGGTGTTACAGATCGTCGAGGCCTATCAGGAACTCGGCATTCAAGGCATCACCCTGGCCGACACCACCGGCATGGCCAATCCGCGGCAGGTGGATCGGCTGGTGCGGCGAGTGTTGCAACGGGTATCGCCAGCGGACCTGACCCTGCATTTCCATAACACCCGCGGCCTTGGCCTGTGCAACGTGCTGGCTGCTTATGAGGCTGGCGCCCGACGGTTCGACGCCGCCCTCGGCGGACTCGGCGGTTGCCCGTTCGCGCCGGGGGCCTCGGGCAATATCTGCACCGAAGACCTGATCAACCTGTGCGATGAAGTGGGCATTCACACCGGCATCGACTTGCCGCTGCTGTTGAAGCTATCCCGAGGACTGCCAGCGCTGCTCGGCCATGAGGTGCCCGGCCAACTGGCCAAGGCGGGGCGTAATTGCGATCTGCATCCCGTGCCGTCCTGAACCCCTGTACCTGTAGGAGCGAGCACGCTCGCGATGGTCGTGAACGATAACGCTGGCGGCCTGACACCCAGCGGCGATCTCAGGTTCATCGCGAGCATGCTCGCTCCTACAGGGAAAGCCCAAAAACGAACATTTACCAGACAACAAAAACAATCCGGACACCCCACGGGAAGTCCACCTGGAGAAACGCTATGAGCCTCAATGCAATGGAGGCCGGGGCGAGCCCGGCCGTCAGCCACGACGAAGAAAAAGCCCTGGTCAGCAAGGTCGCCTGGCGGTTGATGCCGCTGATCATGGTCTGCTACCTGTTCGCCTTCTTCGACCGCATCAACATCAGCTTCGCCAAGTTCCAGCTGCAGGCTGACCTGAGCCTGAGCGACACCGCCTATGGCCTCGGCGCCGGGCTGTTCGTGGTCGGCTATGTGATCTTCGAAGTGCCCAGCAACATGATGCTGTACAAGGTCGGTGCGCGCCGCTGGATCGCCCGGATCATGATGTCCTGGGGCCTGGCCACCGCGTTGATGGTGTTCGTCAACAGCGAATGGCAGTTCTACGTGCTGCGCTTCGTGATCGGCGCGATGGAAGCCGGTTTTGCGCCGGGCGTTCTGTACTACCTCACACTGTGGTTTCCGCAGCACTATCGCGGCCGTATCACCTCGATGCTGTTCCTGGCGTCGGCCTTCGCAGGCCTGGTCGGTGCACCGTTCTCCGGATTGGTGCTGGAGCACCTCGATGGCGTGATGGACATGCGTGGCTGGCACTGGCTGTTCCTGCTTGGCGGCGTACCCTGCATCGGCCTCGGTTTGCTGGTGCTGACCCTGCTCAAGGACCGCATCGAAGACGCCCATTGGCTGACCCCTTCGGAGAAGACCCTGCTGTCGAGCCGCATAGCCCAGCATGAACCGAACAAATCCCACGGCTCGCTACTCGCGGCGCTGAAGATCCCGGGCTTTCTGACGTTGGGCCTGATCTACTTCCTGATTCAGGTGGCGTCCTACGGTCTTAACTTCTGGGCACCGCAACTGATCCGCAGCGCCGGTACCGAAAGCCCGGTGATGATCGGCCTGCTGACCGCCATCCCGTACATCTGTGGCGCCATCAGCATGGTAGTGATCGGACGCTTGTCCGATGCGACCGGCGAGCGCCGCAAGTTTGTCGCAGGCCTGGTGGCGCTTGGCGCGTTGGGCTTCTTCAGCGCGGGGATTTTCGCCAGTCACACCACGTTCCTGATCGTTGCACTGGGCTTGCTCGGTGCCGGGATCATCGCCTCAATCCCCAGCTTCTGGACCCTGCCGCCAAAACTGCTGGCCGGCGCCGGTGCAGGCGCTGCGGGCGGGATCGCGGTGATCAACACCCTCGGCCAGTTCGGCGGCATCGTCAGCCCGGTCATGGTCGGCCGGATCAAGGACATGACCGGCAGCACCACCCCGGCGCTGTATGTCATTGGCGTCTGCGCGCTGATCGCCGTAGCACTGCTGATGTGGGGCCTGCCGCAGAAGTTGCGCACCCTCGACAAAGCGTAAAAAATCGCAGACTACGGCAGCTCCCACAGAGACCACGCATCTCTGTGGGAGCTGCCGAAGGCTGCGATCTTTTGCTTTTCAAGAGGTCGCAGTTACGGTTTTCCCCAGTCCGTCGCCAAACTGAATCAACACCACCCCCGCAATCAGCAACACCGCCCCAAACACCTTGGGCAGCGTCACCTGCCGCTCCAGCAAGCCGAACCAGCCAAAGTGGTCGAGCAGCATCGAAGCCACCACTTGCCCGGCCAACGCCAGCGCCATGAACCCTGAAGCGCCGAGCTTGGGCAACAGCACCAGCGCCAGCGAAATGAAGCACACCCCAAAGGCGCCACCCGCCCACATCCACAGCGGCGCATGGCTGATGAACGACAGTGACGGCAGCGGCAGACGCATCGCCAGCATGATCGGCAACAGCACCGCGATGCTGACCACCAGCGAGGCGAGGGTGGCCCACAACGGATGGCCCAGGCCGCGGCCCAGATTGAAATTGATCGCACTCTGAAACGGCACCACCGCCCCGGCGAAGGCGGCCAGCAGCAACAGGCCGGCCCAATGCAAGGTACTCATGTTCGTTCTCCAAAAGGTTTTGCTGGACTCTAAGGTATTCGTCGCGCAGATTTAAATTCCGTTTTTCTATTCAGAACATGCATCAGATGAATGATTTGCGCCGCATCGACCTCAACTTGTTGGTGATCCTCGACGCCTTGCTCAGCGAGCAACACGTGACCCGTGCGGCAGAGCGCCTGCACCTGAGCCAGCCCGCCGTCAGCCATGCCCTGGCGCGGTTGCGCGATCTGCTCGGTGATCCGCTGCTGGTGCGCGCCGGGGCGGGGCTGGTGCCGACCGCTAGGGCTCTGGAACTAACTGCGCCACTGGCCGAGACCCTGGCCCAGGTGCAATCGCTACTGGCGCCGAACGCCTTTGATCCGGCCACTGCCAAGCGCAGGTTTCGCCTGGCGATGTCCGACTACGGCGCCGCGATCGTACTGCCCGAACTGGCGCGCACTTTGCGCCGCGAAGCGCCGGGCATCGATCTGCAAATCAGCCACGCCAGCCGCGAAGGCATGCTCGAAGGTGTGCTCAACGGGGACATCGATGTCGCCGCTGGCGTGTTTCCCGAAATGCCTCACGAGTTGCGCAGCACGCCGTTGTTCGAGGAGCACTACGCCTGCCTGGTGGATCCCAGCCACCTGCCCGGCAGTGGCACCCTCGACATGCCCACCTATTTGCGCTGTCCCCACGTCCTGCTGGAAATGCGCGGCAGCGGCACCCCGGAAATCGAACGCGCCCTGACCGCTCTGCGCGAGCGCCGCCGCGTCGCCATCAGCCTCCCGCACTGGAACGTCGCCCCGGCGCTGATCGGCGGCACCGACCTGATCCTCACCGTTGCCTCCCGAGCGCTGCGGGATTTCGCCGAACCCTCCTTGATCGTCGTGCCGCCACCGTTCCATATTCCCTCGTTTACCTTTGTGCTGGCCTGGCACAAACGCCGAGCAGGGGATCAAGCACTGAACTGGCTCAACACCCAAATCAGGCTCTCTGCTGGAGCTACCGAGGGCTGCGATCTTTAGGCTTTCATACCCTCGTCATTCACAGAATTGTTCGACAATCAGTCAATCAACGCACAATTACCTGATATAGACTGGCCACCATTCACCAGACAGTTCAAAAGGACTTCCCATGACCCCCTCGCTCTTGATGGCCGTACTCGCATCGGGCTTCATCTATGGCATCACCCCAGGGCCGGGTGTGCTGGCAGTGTTCGGGATCGGCGCGGCCCATGGACGGCGGGGGCGGGGTTTCTGTGCGGGCATCTGCTGGGTGATGTGGTGTGGTGCAGCACCGCGCTGGTAGCGATTGTCGGGGCGCGGGAAATCGGTAGCACCGCGTTCGATGTGCTGGGAGTACTCAGCGGGCTTTATCTGTTCTGGCTTGGCTGGCGAGCGGTGCGGGCGCGTCGCAACAGCACCGAAGAGCCCCAGGGCGCGGCACGCCAGCCGTTCTGGCACGGCATCCTGTTCGGCCTGACCAATCCCAAGGCCTACCCGGTAGCGGTGGCGACCTTCACCGCCTTGCTGTCCAGCCGCGCCGAATTGCTGACCTGGTCGATGTTGCCCTGGCTGATCTTCCTGAGCTTCGTCGGCGGCCTTTTCGCCTACGCTATCCTCATCGGGGTGGTGGGAGCCCGCCGGGTGCGCACTTTGTACCAACGTCATGAATTGATGATCACCCGCTTGTGCGGCGTGATGTTCATCGGATTTGCCATCAATGCTCTGGCGCATGCCTTGCCGGGACTGGTGACGAACAGGGCTTGAAACCGATGCAAGGCTGCATCGGCTATAGGGGTGTGGGTCAGGGATGGTTTCTTATTGCGGCATAGTTCGGAAACGCGTTCGGCATCATGACCACCAGAAATTCCGCTCCGTTGGCGAGCTACATCGACCTCTTGCTGGACGCCGTTTGTGCAGTCGATAAACAGGGCCGTTTCGTGTTTGTCAGCGCGGCTTGCGAGCGCATCCTCGGCTACACGCCTGACGAGCTGATCGGCCGCATGATGATCGATCTGGTGCATCCGGCCGATCGCCAGCGCACCCTGGATGCCGCTCGCGACATCATGGGCGGCGAACCCAAACTCAATTTCGAGAACCGCTACCTGCGCAAGGATGGCCGGGTGGTGCACATCCTGTGGTCGGCGCGCTGGTCGGATGTCGATCAGTTGCGCATCGCCGTGGCCCGCGACATCACCGAGCGCAAGCAGGCCGAATCGCGGCAGGCGGCGCTGTACGCGATATCGGAAGCGGCCCATGCGGCGGAAGACCTGCTGGCGCTGTTCAAGCGCATTCATCTGATCATCGGCGAGTGGTTGCCGGCGATGAACTTCTCCGTGGCGCTGTATGACGAACATTGCGCGCAACTGAATTTCCCCTATCACGTCGACGACCACGAGCCGCAACCCGAGCAGCCCGGCACCATCACCGGACGCCTTTGCTCCGAGGTGATCAACACGGGAATGCCGATCCTCCTGACGCCGGACCAGGACACCCCACCGGTGGGCTTCGAAGCGCTGGTGGCCGGGCAGAACTCACCCTGCTGGCTGGGCGTGCCGCTCAATTCGCAAAACGGCACCATTGGCGCGCTGATCGTCAAAAGCATCCCCGGCGGCGAGCGCTACACCGAGCAGGACAAGGAACTGTTGCAGTACGTGTGCGCGCAGGTGGCGACGGCGATCGAGCGCAAACAGTTGCATGCGCGCCTGCAACGCATGGCCCAGTACGACCAGCTCACCCAATTGCCCAACCGCGAATTGCTGCGGGACCGGCTCAAGATTGCATTGGCCTCGGCGCGGGAGGATAACGGGCGCATGGCGTTGCTGTATGTCGACCTTGATCGCTTCAAGCAGGTCAACGACACCCATGGCCACGCGGTGGGCGACATGCTGCTGCAGACCGTCGCCAATCGGCTCAAGGGCTGCGTACGGGAAACCGACACCGTGGCGCGCATCGGCGGGGATGAATTCGTGGTGTTGCTGCACAGCATCCACGCCTCGGGCGATGCCGATTGTGTAGCCGGCAAGATCCGCCAGGTCCTGGCTCAGCCGCTGCGCCTGGACGGGCACAGCCTGCACATTCAGCCCAGCATCGGCGTGGCGCAATACCCGGAAAACGGCACCGAAGAAAAGCAACTGTTCCGGCATGCCGACGAGGCGATGTACACCGCCAAGCGTGCGCATCACCTGCGGTTGGTCTGATTCAAGGCTGCCGTTCGTCAGTGCGTAGGCGCAATTTTCTAAACCTTTTGGGACGCGCAAATTCAGAGTCTATGCGGGCTACAGCTCGCGGCGATTATCACCAAGAGGTAGAGAATCATGCCTAACTCAAGAAACTCCAACCAGGAACACATGGCCAACGATCGAACCAAAGCCAATGAAGCCAATCGTAAAGGTGGGAAAACCACCACCACGACTGTCGACAAAGAGCCAAAGCCAGATATGAGCCGTAAAGGCGGACAGGGCGGGCAGAAATCCCGTTAATGGACGCAGGTGGTTTTGATTGAGAAACGGGGGCGAAAGCTCCCGTTTGAATTGTTAAAGGAGGGCGCGACCATGAACCGCATGGCCACCCGTTTTCGCAGCAGTTTTTTCGTCACCTTGATGGGCCTGAGCGCCGGCAGTGCCTTCGCCCAGACACCCACTGAATTCATCAACGATGCCTCGGCGCAAAGCGTCGCCGAAATCGAAGCCAGTCGTCTGGCGCACCAGAAATCCGAATCCAAAGAGGTCAAGGATTACACCATCGTGGTGATCAACGACCGCACCACCGCCAACCAGCACCTGGCAAAAATCGCCAGGCAACTGGACCTGCCGGTGGCCCCTCGTGAGGAGGTGGTGGACAAGGCCAAGACCTTGATGCCTCAAGTCATGGACGGCAGCAACTTCGATGAGGCCTACGCGGCCAGTCAGGTCAGCACCACCGAAAAAGCCATCGAGCAGCTCGAGCAAACCGCGCAAACCACCGACGTGCCGGAGCTCAAGGCGTACGCCGAAGAAACCCTGCCCAAACTGCAAAATCACTTGCAAATGGCCAGGGCCCTGCAAGCCAGTCGCTAGGGCATTGCGTGCGCGGGCTCATCCGCGCACGATCCCTCAACAGTCATTGAGATTGTGTTTGCCCTTTTCCTCGACGACGGTGCCGTCGATGGAAACGGTCTGGCCTTCACCCAGGCTGCGATAGTGTTTGCGCAGCGCCTCCAGTTCCTTCAGGTCCAGCGCTTCCAGCCCCAGCATCGCGTTCTGCGCTTCTTTCGTCACGCGCAGCAACTCGTCGACCTTCAGATGCAGAATGTCGGTATCGCGGTTCTGCGTGTTCTGGATCAGGAACACCATCAGGAAAGTGATGATCGTGGTCGAGGTGTTGATGATCAGTTGCCAGGTGTCATTGAACCCGAAAATCGGCCCGCTCAACCCCCACAGGAAAATCAGAGTGATTGCCCCCAGGAATGTCCCGGGGCTACCGGTCCAGAGGGCGAGTTTCTGCGCGACTTTTGCGAATTTCATGGCCGTTTTTCCTTATTGGGGTGAACCTGAAATTCAGACATCGGCGGCGAGATGAAAATTCTGCTTTTGATTTGAAGAGCCAAAAGGATCGCAGCCTTCGGCAGTTCCTACAGGAGGGACGCAATCCCATGTAGGAGGTGCCGAAGGCTGCGATCTTTAGTTTTTTTCGAATGTCGGAGCGCCCGGATTTCAGCTCCTTTTCCTCGCGCGCCTGGCACTCAGGTACTCAAATACAAACGAAGCAAAGCCGAACAACCCGATCATCGAAATGATCATGATCCCCAACTCCGAACTGTCCATGCCGACCTCTTAGTGAAGGGTGAGCCGGGAGGATAGGGCATCTGTTGTTGGGGAGGATGTGGCGCTACGGGATCTTTACGGGTGGGCTTTGATCTATACGCAATCCATACGAAAGGCACCCAATGTAACGTCAGGACGTTTCTGCATCCATGCGTCACGCAATCACCCCCCCAACACATCACAACCATCACGCAGCGTCGAACGTTGATGGCGGCTCGACCAGATCTTGCTCATAAAAAAAAACCGGCCACTTGGACCGGTTCCGAGATCGTTAAATCAGCGTGCATCAGCTCTGCTGCAAAACCTTGAGTGCTGCAGACGCCAGAAATCCCGAACGACTTTTCTCTTCCGGGTGGTGCAGCACGTACTCATCAATGCGGTTGAGCAAATAACCAGGCAGCGTGATGTTCAGCTTTTGAGCCTTGCCCAGATACTTGGTGACATCGATATCGACCAGCGCCCATGCGCATCCCGCGTACTTGGGGTTGGCTGCGTGCAGAGTCACTTTGTTTGCCGGAGGAATGGGCGAGCCGTCTTCGGCCAGAATCTCGAAATGACCTTCAATGGCTTCCCGAGCCATGGCCATCGCGTCGTCCAGATCCTCTCCGGCAGAAAAGCATCCCGGAATATCAGGGACCTCCACACCCCAGGCGTGCTCGTCGTCGCCCATTGAAATCGCAATCGGGTAAAGCATGTTCGTTGTCCTCCGAGGACTCGGCGCGTGAAGCTCGTCAGAGCAGCGCCTGTTGCAAAATACTGATGGCCGTTTTCCTTAGCAGGTCCTTCTTCGGATGAGGAACCGTCACCAGCCCCGGCTTGGTCGGATGTTTGAAGTGATGATGACTGCCTCTGATTCGCACCAGGTACCAGCCGTCCGCAACGAGTTGGTTTATCAAAAATCGGCTATTCACATCACCTCCATGTGGTGTGCTAGTGGTTACTATACCTACTGATTTTTCATTATCAACACTATACCCACCAATCCTTGTCACGGGTGCTGGGTGAGTGATTGAAAACCGAGTCTAGGAGGCTGCCGCGAACGCAGTGGTGGTTGAGCGCGAATTGGACAGGTTTGTGTATTGCGAGGTTTTGCCGTGGGTTTTGCGAGTAATCATCCAGCAGAGTTATGGCTAGCGAAATTCACTAATGGATCAACGAAAACGCTAACAAAACAGCGATTTCGCGTGAAAACGCTAACGGCACGGTCGAAATACAAATCCCGGAAACAAAAAAACCGGCCATCAAGGCCGGTTTTTTCTTTACCTGCATCCCCCGTCAAAAAACAACGTGAGACAAAAATTCGGTTGGAGCGGGTGAAGGGAATCGAACCCTCGTTATCAGCTTGGGAAGCTGGAGTAATGCCATTATACGACACCCGCCTGGAGCGGTGACTTTGTACCAGATGTACGTTTGGAAATGAAGTTTTTCTTTGCAGCGCACGGCTTTAGCTCAGGTGACACCGAGACGGTCGTTCGCGGGCAAGCCTCGCTCCTGCAGGGCAGAAGGGCGGGGCTTGCTCGCGATGACGCTGTTTCAGATGGCCAATGCATGGTGGTCCTGGGCGTAGTTGAAACGCGGTCGGGCTTCATGTTGGCCCGGCTTCAGAAACCCTATCAATGCGTTCTGGCTGTCTCGGCAGGCAGCTTTGTGCTCCAGGTCGAGAAAGTGGCCGGTGGCCTGCAGGGTGCTGAAGGTGCTGTGTTGCACGTGGTTGGCGAACAACCGGGCGTCGTCGGCGGAGGTGTATTCGTCCCATTCGCCGTTGAGGAACAGCACCGGCACGTCGATTTTTTTCGCCGCATTCAGGTAGCACTGGCGATCGCTGTGCAGCACGTCGTTGATGTGAAAGTGCATCTGCCCGTACTCGTGCTCGGCCAGGGAGCTGACGTGACGGTAGTTGAAGCGCTTGAACAACGACGGCAGGTGCTTGCCGATGGTGTCGTTGACCAGATGCCCGACCCGGTCACCGTCGCGGCTGCCGAGGTAATCGACGCCGCGCTCCAGGTAATCGAGCATGTGTGCGTTGATCACCGGCGAGAACGAGCTGATCACGGCCTTTTCAATGCGGCGTGGCTTTTGCGACAGCGCCATCATGGCCGCGGCTCCACCCCAGGAAAACGACAGCACGTGTTCGGCGTCGAAGTGGTCGATCAACTCCAGAAGGATCTGCCCTTCGATTTCCTTGGTCAGCATTTTCTCGTGCAGGTTGTGGGCTTTTGACTGGCCCGCGTAGGGCTGGTCGTAGCAGACCACGTTGAACTGCGGATTGAGGTTTTTCACGGTTTGAGCAAACGACGCAGTCGTGGACATCGAGCCGTTGACCAGAATGATGGTCTTCTCTGCGGCGCCTGCGCGATAGAACTCCGTGTAAACCCGATATTGACCCTGTATATCCAGCACAGCGATTTCTGGCCTCATGTCATAAGACTCCTGGCAAGCGGGTATGCGCGCAATTGAGATTGCACGAGCTTTGTGACAGGTAGGCATATGCCTGGAATTTTGGAGGCCCATGTCGATCCATTGCAGTCCGGTCGACGGGTGTTGTTATTGGCGGGCAGTCTGCCGGGTGAGGCCGGAACCAACGGTTCCTACCGGCAAAAAGTTTCTTAGAAGTATGTGGTGACTCATCGGTCACATTTCGGCCGACGTCCTGATTCAAGCAGGGGTCACATCATTGCGCAAGTGCCGTTGGTAAATTGTTCGACAAGTTCTGCTGAGCGGTCGCCGGCTTAGATCGATTCGATCTCGGCTGCGGTCAGAGGGCGGTATTCGCCCGGTTTCAACGCGCTGTCGAGCACCAGCGGGCCCATGCGCTCACGATGCAGGCGCACCACCTTGTTGTCGAAATGGCCGAACATGCGCTTCACCTGATGGTAGCGACCTTCGACGATGCTCAGCCGCGCCGACTTCGGTCCCAGCAGCTCCAGATCGGCCGGTTGGGTGGTGAGGTCTTCGAAGGCGAAGTACAGGCCTTCGGTGAATTTCACGGCGTATTCGGGGCCGATGTCCTGCTCGGTTTCGACATGGTAAACCTTGGGCAGTTTGGTCTGCGGCTGGGTCAGGCGTCGCGACCAGCTGCCATCGTTGGTGATCAGCATCAGGCCGGTGGTGTTGAAATCCAGGCGGCCGGCGATGTGCAGGTCGTCCTTGTCCGGCTCGTCGATCAGGTCGAGCACGGTGGGGTGCTGCGGGTCACGGGTGGCGCTGACGCAACCGGCGGGTTTGTGCAGCATGAAGTGGCGCAGCGGCTTGCCGCCTTGCAGAACTTCGTCATCGACTTCGACGCGGCTGAATTCACGGACCTCGGTGTGCGGATCACTGACGATCTTGCCGTCGATCCTTACGCGCTTTTCCACCAGCAACAGACGCACCTGCTTGCGGTTGAAGCGAGGCAGGTTGCTGAGGAAACGGTCGACGCGCATGTCTTGAGGATCGATGAAGAAAAGGCCGCGTATCTTACTCGATTGGCCGGGAAGCTGCTTGCAACTGCGCCTCGACTTGGGCGCAGCGCGGGCACAGGCAGGCGGCGTTGCGCAGTTCGTCCGGCAGCGCCTGCAGCACCGCCGGGTCGATGCTGACGCCGTAGCACCAGCACGCCCGATCGGCGGTTCGCGGATCGGCCAGGGCGCAGTCGTTTCGGGCGCCGCAGGCGGGGCAGAGCTCAGGCGGGTTCATAGCTGGAGTGCGGCTTTTCCACGCAGGTTCGGTTGCGGCCACTTTGCTTGGCCCGGTACATCGCATGATCGGCCCGGGACAGCAGGGTGTGCAAGGTGTCATCGGTCTGCAGGGTGGTCAGGCCGATGCTGACGGTCAGATGCAGGTTGCTGCCGTTGTAGGCATAGGCCTGTTGTTCTACGTGCTGGCGAATTTTCTCGGCGATCATCAGGCCGGTGTCGCCGTCGGTGTCCTTGAGCAGCACGATGAACTCTTCACCGCCCCAGCGGCAGACGATGTCGGAATGGCGCAGGCAGCTTTCCAGATCCCTCGCGAAGCCGATCAGCACCTGATCACCGGCCATGTGGCCGAAGGTGTCGTTCAGAGCCTTGAAGTGGTCCAGGTCCAGCAGCAACGCCGTCAGCGGCTTGGGCTCGCGTTGGGCTTCGTGCATCGCTTGTGCGGCCAGCAGGTCGAAGCCGCGTCGGTTGGGCAGTTCGGTCAGGCTGTCGAGGGTGGCCTGGGCGTGGATCTTGCCCTGGAAGCGCTTGATCACCTGATTGATCAGGGCCAACACAGTCAGGGTGACGACCAGGCAGATCAGCAGGTTGAGGTACAGCGAGCGGCGGATGTCGCTGAGGTCGCCGTCTTCGAGTTTGTCGACGAACAGATACCAGTTCAGCTCCGGAATGAAGCGCACATTGAGGAAATGCCCCTGACCCTGACCGGAATATTCGTAGCTGCCGCTGTGGGGTTTGGGCAGTTGGCTGACCAGGTTCTTCATGCTGTCGATTTCGCCAAGCGGCTGGCCGACCCGCGCGCCTTGCGGGCCACCCTCGGCACCGGTGAGCACCAGGCGCCCGAAGGTGTCGACGAAATACACGCTGCGCTGGTAATGCTTCTGGTACTTGTCGATCAGCTTGATCACCGCATCCACCGTCAGCCCGACACCGGCGGCGCCGATGAAACGGTCGTTGTAGTCGTAGACCTTGTAGTTGATGAAGACGGTCAGGTTGTCCTTGTTGGCCAGGTCCGGGTCGACGTTGATCTCGTAGGGATCTTTCATGTCGCGCACGCGGAAGTACCAGGCGTCGCGCGGCTCCGTGACCTTGACCTGCTTGAGCACGCCCTTGGCGTGGTAGTAGGTCAGGCTGGCATCAGAAACGAAAAAGGCGGTGTAGGCGCCGTAGTGGGTCATGACCTCGTTGAGGTAACGGGTCATCTGGTCGGTGTCGCGCTCACCGTTGACCACCCAGTCGCGCATGAAGGTATCGCGGGAGATCATCGAGGAAATCAGGATCGGCCGGACCAGGTCTTTCTGGATTTCCGAATAGACCGTGTCCGAGGTCAGCGGCAGCTCGGTATTGACGATGTTGTCGCGGATCGACGTCCGCGATGCGTAGTAACTGAGAAAGGAAGTCGCCAAAAAGCCCGCGCCCAACAATGCGACCAGCGTGAGTATCAACGAGCGTTGAGAGTACAGCGGCGAGCGAAGCGGCATGGCAATTCCATTGGCAATAGTCCGATGGCATGCATTCTAGTGGTAACAGCAGGGAAATAGCTGCTTCATGTGCGCCGCGAATGGTCGCTCCTGTGTTGACTGTAGGAGCGAGCACGCTCGCGATGCACCCAAGGACACCGCGGGGAATCAGGATGACCGCGTTATCGTTGACGACCATCGCGAGCAGGCTTGCTCCTACAGGGGGATTGCAGGGTTATTGCAGGGTTTTCAGGTAAGCGCGCCAGCCGCCGAGATGGCTGATGTCGGTCGCGTCCTCCAGGCCATACCCCTCACAGATGAATCCGCTCTCCCAGCGCCCGTCCGACAGTTGCACCTTGCCCAGCCCCAGAGGCGCCGGGATGCCGGTCAGGAACGAACCCAATTCGCTGCTCGGCAACTCCCAGACCTCCACGGCAATCGCCACGCCGCCCTGTTTGACCCGAACCATCCCGGGGCGAAGCGGTGGGCCGCCGGCCAGCGCATGCAGTTGATAGTCGGCCGAACTGAAGGTGGTTTCCACCAGCCGGGCGCCCCGTTGCTTGAGCTGCCAGTTCAGCGCCAAGCCATCCAGATGCGCGCCACAGACTACCAGCCGCGCGCGGTCGTTTCGGGCAACGGTGGTCGGCGCCGCCAAATTCTGCTGACGCTGCAAGCCATCGGCCACGCTCAACAGATACTGATCGGTGAATGCCCGGCCGAACAGCGTCACGCCCCAGGGCAGGCCGTTCTCCATGAAACCACTCGGCACGGCGATGGCGGCGTAGTCCAGCAAGTTCATGAAGTTGGTGTAATAGCCCAGCTCGGAGTTGCGCAGCACTGGCTCCGCATCCAGTTCCGCCAAGGTGACAGGGCGACCGATGGTCGGCGTCATCATGCAGTCGAGATCGACCAGGGCCTTGTCGCACACGGCTTTAAGCGCTTGCAGGCGATACTGCGCGCGGAAGGTTTGTACGCCGCTGACAGCGGGCGCCTTGGCCAGCACGGCACGGATCACCGGCAGCACGGCCTCGGGATTTTGCTCCATCAGTTCGCCAGCCACGCTGTATCGCTCGGCCACCCATGGACCCTCGTAGAGCAACCGCGCCGCTTCGAGGAACGGCGACAGGTCGAACTCCACCGCCTCTCCGCCCAACGCCTTGAGCCGCTCTACGGCATCAGCGAACAGCAGCGGCCCCTCGGGGCAGCCGAAGAACTGCAGATCCTGCGCCCGTGGCACGCCGAAGCGGAACGGGCGAGGCGCGCCGAACGCCGAGCCGTCATTCCACAGCGGGTTGGCGCGGCTGTATTCATCCCGGGGATCGAGGTGTGCGGTCAGCGCCAGCAGATGACTGGCCTCTCGCGCAGTGGCGGTGAAGGTCGTCGCGCAATCCAGCGTACGGCAGGCGGGCACGACACCTGCGGTGGAAATCAGTCCTTTGGTGGCCTTCATCCCGACCAGATTGTTCAACGCCGCCGGTACTCGCCCGGAACCCGCCGTGTCGGTGCCAAGAGAAAAGCTCGCCACGCCCAGCGCCACTGCCAGCGAAGAACCCGCGCTGGAGCCACCCGACGGATACTCCGGCAACACGCTGTTAGGGCACGCGCCGTAGGGCGAGCGACTGCCGTTGAGCCCCGTGGCGAACTGGTCGAGATTGGTCTTGCCCAGCGGGATCGCCCCCAGCGCCAGCAATTGCTCGACGATGGTCGCGGAACGCTGCGGCACATAGGCGAACGCCGGGCACGCGGCGGTGGTCGGTATACCGGCCAGGTCAATGTTGTCCTTGATCGCGAACGGCACCCCGTACAGCGGCAGGCTGTCGATATCGCGACCTTCGAGGGCGGCGAGATACGGCTCCAGTTCTTCGACGCTGAGCAAATGAATGAACAGGTGATAGTCCGGGTTCAACGCCGCCGCCTTGTCGCGCAGGCTCAATAGCAGTTGCCGGGGAGTGATGCTGGCGTCGCGGTAGGCGATGCGAAGGACGTCGAGTTGCAGATTGATAGTCATGGCGTATGTCCTTTTCAAATGGGTTCAGGCGAGTTCCAGCACCACGACGCGCTGTCCGGCGCGCACCGCCGAGCCCGGTTGCACGCGGATTTCCCGCACGATGCCAGTCGTGGGCGCCAGCACGGGAATCTCCATCTTCATCGACTCCAGAATCACCAGCACATCGCCGGCCTCGACCCGGCTGCCAGCTTGCACCTGGACCTGCCAGAGGTTGCCGGCGATGTGGCTGTCGACGCTCATTTCACCGCTGGCCAGCGGCGCGTCTTCGGTGGTTTCCGGGACGGCTTCCTCGCTGTCGAAATGCGCCTGGCCGCTGGCGATCCAGCGCTCGCGTTCAGCGTTGAACGCGCCCTGTTGCTGCTGGCGGAAGGCGGCGATGGACTGAGCTTCCTGGGCCAGGAATGCCTGGTAATCGGCGAGGTTCAACTGGCTGTGTTCGATGTTCAGATCGAAGCGCCCGAGAGGGAAATCCCGGCGGATGCGCAGCAGTTCCTCAGCGCTCACCGGGTAGAAACGGATCTGGTCGAAGAAGCGCAGCAGCCAGGGTTTGCCATCGAACGCGGCCACTTCGCGGTAGCGGTTCCACATCTGCAAGGTACGGCCGACGAACTGATAGCCACCGGGGCCTTCCATGCCGTACACGCACATGTAGGCGCCGCCGATGCCCACGGAGTTTTCCGCGGTCCAGGTGCGGGCCGGGTTGTATTTGGTGGTCACTAGACGGTGCCGCGGATCGAGAGGCGTAGCGACCGGAGCGCCGAGATAGACGTCACCCAGGCCCATGACCAGGTAGCTGGCGTCGAACACCGTGCGCTGCACTTCATCGAGGTTCGGCAGGTCGTTGATGCGGCGGATGAACTCCAGGTTGCTCGGACACCACGGCGCATCCTTGCGCACGGTGGTCATGTATTTCTCGATCGCCAGCTGGCACGCCGGATCGTCCCAGGACAGCGGCAGATGGACGATGCGCGACGGCACTTGCAGGTCCCGGGCGGCGCACACGGCGTCCCACTCACCGGCGACGATACCCAACAGATCGGCCAGCAGCAGTTGCTCGGGCTGGTAGTGCACCTGCAGGGAACGGATGCCGGGCGTCAGGTCGATCACGCCGTGCAGGTGTTTGCTTTCCAGAGCCTGCATCAGGGCGTGGGCGCGAAAGCGCAGGACAAGGTCGAGTTCGGGGGCGCCGATTTCCAGCAGCAGGTGAGTGTCGCCGGAGAGGCGGGCGACCAGGCGCGTGTCGGCCTGGCCGATGTCCAGCACCACCGGTGACACCAATCCCTCCTGAGAACCAACCCCCTTTGAACCACTCTCCTGTGGGAGCGAGCCTGCTCGCGATGAAGTTGACGCGGTGTCCGAACCGGCCCCATCGCGAGCAGGCTCGCTCCCACAGGGCTGATTCCATTTCAGGGCGAGGTTGCGGGCAGTTTTGAGATCGACCGGGTGAAATTGCACTTTGTCCCCGGCCTTGAGTTGCCCCAGCTGCCAAAGATCCGCCTCGATCACCGTCACCGGGCACACGAACCCGCCCAGGCTCGGGCCGTCGGGGCCGAGGATCACCGGCATGTCGCCGGTGAAATCCACCGCGCCGATCGCGTAGGGATTATCGTGAATGTTCGACGGATGCAGCCCGGCTTCACCGCCGTCGGCACGCACCCATTCTGGCTTGGGACCGATCAGCCGGACACCGGTGCGACTGGAGTTGAAGTGCACTTCCCACTGGGTGGCGAAGAAGGTGTCGACGTAGCTTTCGGTGAAATACTCCGGCGCACCGTGGGGGCCGTAGATCACCCGGATCTGCCGCACGTCCGGCAACGCGCCGAGCTGTTCTTCAGGCAGTTGCTGTCCGGCACAGCGGTCGCTCAACGCCGGCACATGCAACACATCGCCGGCACGCAAGGCACGACCGCCGTGGCCGCCGAACTGGCCGAGGGTAAAAGTGCTTTTGCTGCCCAGATAGTCCGGTACTTGCAGACCACCGCGCAGGCACAGGTAGCTGCGCGCGCCAATACCAGCAATGGTGCCCAGGCTCAAAGTGGCACCTGCGGGAATCAGCAGTGCCGTGTTCATCGCGACGGTTTCCCCGTTCAACGACAGCGGGATCTCGGCGCCGGTCACCGCCACCACGGCCTCGCAATTGAAGCGCAGCAAAGGCCCGCTCATGGTGATTTCCAGAGCAGCGGCGCCTTCCTCGTTGCCGAGCAAAAGGTTACCCAGGCGCAGGGCGCGACTGTCCATCGGCCCCGATGGCGGCACGCCCACGGCCCAGTAACCGAGGCGGCCGGGGTAGTCCTGAACGCTGGTCTGGGTGCCGGCGCTGAGCACCTCAAAAGTGTTGGCGCGGTAGACCAGACTCTCCAGGCAACGGGTCCACGGCTGGCCGCTGGCGAAAGGCACATCGAGCAAAATCTGCCGCAGGTAATCGCGGTTGGTTTCCACGCCGTAGAGCAGGCTGTCGCCCAGTGCCTGATGCAGATCGGCGCGGGCCTCTTCGCGGGTCGGCGCCCAGCTGATGACCTTGGCGATCATCGGATCGAAATACGGCGGGATCTCGCAACCGGCCTCGACCCAGGTGTCGATGCGCAACTGCTTGCCATCGGCCACCGGGAAATTCACCGCGGTGAGCAGGCCGGGGCTCGGCTGGAAATCCCGTCCCGGATCTTCGGCGTAGAGCCGCGCCTGAATCGCATGGCCGTCGGCTTTCAAGCCTTGGCTCAGTACGTTCAACGGCGGCAAATCGCCCGCCGCCAGCTCGACCATCCAGCGCACCAGATCCACGCCCCACACCTGTTCGGTGACGCCGTGCTCCACCTGCAAGCGGGTGTTCACTTCCAGAAAGTAGAAGCGCTGGCCTTCGCTGTCGAAAACGAATTCCACGGTGCCGGCGCTGCGGTAATTCACCGCTTTCGCCAGCTTTATCGCCGCTGCGCACAGGGCTTCGGCCATGCCTTCAGGCAGGTTGGGCGCCGGGGTTTCTTCGAGGACTTTCTGATTGCGGCGCTGCACCGAGCAGTCGCGAACGCCGAGGGCGATCACCTCGCCGTGGCCATCGCCGAACACCTGTACTTCCAGATGACGGGCGCGCTGGATGTACTTTTCGATGAACACGCCGGCGTCGCTGAAGTTGTTCTGGCCCAAGCGCTTGACCGCTTCAAAGGACTCGCTCAATTCGGCGGCGTTGCGGCACACGCGCATGCCGATGCCGCCACCGCCGGCGGTGCTCTTGAGCATTACCGGATAGCCGACCTGTTCGACGGCAATCAGCGCCGCCTCGAGGCTGTCGAGCAGTTCGGTACCTTCGAGCATCGGCACGCCGTGTTGTTTCGCGAGGGCACGGGCCGTGTGCTTGAGGCCGAAGACGCGTAGTTGCTCGGGCGTCGGGCCGATGAAAGCGATGTCGGCTGCTTCACAGGCTTCGGCGAACGCGGCGTTTTCCGAGAGAAAACCGTAGCCAGGGTGGATCGCCGTGGCGCCACTGGCCTTGGCGATGGCGAGGATTTTTTCTACCGCCAGATAGGTGCCAGATGCGGCGCCTTCACCCAGGCTGTGGGATTCATCGGCTTGCAGGATGTGCAGGCTGGCGGCGTCGGCTTCGGAGTAAACGGCGACGCCTTTGACGTGCAGTTCACGCAGGGTGCGCAGGATGCGACAGGCAATGGCGCCACGGTTGGCAATCAGAACTTTTTCGAACATGGCATAACCCCCGGAGGCGATAGCGCATCAGCCTCGACCTGGGATGCGGGCCGTCCCGCAGTTTTTCGAGAAGCGCCGGGGTCGTCCCCGGCGGGAAAATCAATTCTTCAGAACGCCTTGGTCTGCCCTCTGTGGGAGCGAGCCTGCTCGCGATAGCGGTGGGTCAGGTCAATTCAGTGTTGAATGTGCCGACGCCATCGCGAGCAGGCTCGCTCCCACAGGGGGAACAGGTTGTGCTGGTCTTATTTTGTGAAGCACTGCCCCGACCGGGCCTGGCACAGGGCAAATAACCATCGGCGCAAACGCGCGAGTTTCAGTTCCATACCAAAAGCTCCGCAGGCGTCGGGTTATAGGCATTGCACGGGTTGTTCAATTGCGGGCAGTTGGAAATCAGCACGATCACGTCCATCTCCGCACGCAGGTCGACGTATTTGCCCGGCGCCGAGATCCCGTCTTCGAAGGTCAGCCCGCCGTCGGCAGTGACCGGAACGTTCATGAAGAAATTGATGTTCGGCCCGATGTCGCCCTTGCCCAGTCGCCCGTCGTGCACGCAGGCGCGCAGGTAGTTGTCGCGGCAGCTGTGCATGTAGCGTTTTTCCAAGGCGTAGCGCACGGTGTTGCTCTCTTGTGCGCAGGCGCCACCCAGGGTGTCGTGGCGGCCGCAGGTGTCGGCGACGATGGTCAGCATCGGTTTGCCGAGGTTGGAATACAGCACGCTGCCGGTACTCAGGTAGACGCTGTTCTGCCGGCGCAGGGTGCGTTGTACGTCGTAGCGCTCCTTGGGGTTGGCGACGCTGTAGAACAGCGTATCGACTGCCTGATTGCCTTCCAGGTCGAGGATGCGCAGGGTCTGGCCCGCCTTGACCTCCATCAACCAGGGTTCACCGGCGGGGATGGTGGCGCGGTAGACCGCTGTCTCCGGATGCTTTTGAGCGGTAGCGATTGCGAGTGACATGGCAGCGATCCTCAGGCGAACAGACGGTCGGTATTGATGAAGCCGCGCTCGTTTTCCGGGCGCGACGTGCGGCAGTGTTCGGCGACGCTGGCGTCGGCGTTCATCCAGCTGAGCTTTAGCGGTTTCGGTGCGTACTCGGGCGCCGGGTCCATCGGGTGCTGCAGGGTGGTCAGCACCACCAGGGTGTCCATCGGCGCGTACAGCTCGATGTAGTCACCGGCTTTGGAGTTGCCCTCGACGAAGTGGAAGCGCCCGTCTTCATCGACGTTCACCCGGCTGAACAGGTTGAGGGTCATCAGCAGGTCCGAGAGGCCCAGGCCCCACTTGCCCAGCTCCACCAGCAGGTTGTCGGTGCCATTGCGGAAGAAGCCGTTGCGCAATTCCTGATAGCGCCCGGCGCCGTATTTTTCTGCCACTTCCTCGGCGCACAGCACGCCGCCGAGGCTGTCGCTCCAGCCACAAGTGTCGGCGGTGATCGCCGCCAGCACCCGGCCCATGTCCGAGTACAGGCAATGGCCGGTGGTGAGTTTGGCGGTGTGCTGGCATTTGAGGCTGTCGGGCAGGTTCAGGCGCTCGGTTTTTTCGTTGGCGTTGAGCAGCGTCAGGCTGACGTTGGCACCGCCACGAATGTCAGTCAGGCGCAGCAATTGACCGCGCTTGAGCACGAACGAACGATGGCCGCCGCCAGGGAGCATTTCTTCGGCGAAGGGCGGGAACAGTTGGGTCGAATCCGTCATTTCAAAATTCCTCTAAGCGATGCGAAGCGTGCCTGCCAGCGGTTCCGGCAGGGCGTCGACGGCGGCACGGGTGGTGCGGCGGTCGCTGTTCAAAGGGATGTCGTAGGTGATGCGCGCGCCATAGGCGCCGGGGGCGTGCGGGTCGACGCGGACCTTGTCGAACACCAGCAGGCGGGTGCCGAGGCTGAAACCTTCGGACAGGTCATGCGTGACCATGAACACCGTCAGTTGCGTCTCGCGCCAAAGCTCCAACAGCAGGGCGTGCATGTCTTTGCGAATGCCCGGATCGAGGGCGCCGAACGGTTCGTCGAGCAGCAGTACCCGGGGTTTCATGATCAGCGCCTGGGCAATGGCCAGGCGTTGTTGCATGCCGCCGGAGAGTTGCGCCGGGTACTTGTCCAGCGAGTGACCGAGGCCGACCTTGTGCAGCAGCGCCGAGGCCTGTTCGCGGGCATCGCGTTTGGCACTGCCGAACAACCGGCCCAGCAGTGGCGAGCGTGGCAATTCCAGACCCAGGGCCACGTTGTCCAGCACGCTCAGGTGCGGGAATACGGAGTAGCGCTGGAACACCACGCCGCGGCTCGAATCCGGTTCCCCGGCCAACGGCTGACCGTCGAGCAGGATCTCGCCGCGACTGGCGCGCTCCTGACCAAGCAGCAGGCGCAGGAAGGTCGATTTGCCGCAGCCGGAGGCACCGACGAGTGTGCAGAACTCACCTTCGTTGACGCTCAGGTTCAGGCCTTCGAGCACCACCTGATCGGCGTATTGCTGCCACACGTTCTTGACCGATATGAAGCTCATGGGCGTGCCCCCTCATACCAGGGAAAGGCCCGTTGGGTCAGGCGCTTGAGGCCCCAGTCCATCAGCCAGGCGAGCAGGGTGATCCACACCACGTAGGGCAGGATCACGTCCATCGCCAGATAACGACGCACCAGGAAAATCCGGTAGCCCAGACCGTCGGTGGAGGCGATGGCTTCGGCGGCAATCAGGAACAACCACGCCGAACCGAGCATCAGCCGCAGCGAGATCAGCAGGCGCGGCAGCAATTGCGGCAGCACCACCCGCAGCATCAGCGTCCAGGTCGAGGCGCCGAGGGTCTGGGCCTTGATCAGCAGCTCAACGGGAATCTCCCGGGCGCGTTGTTCCAGGTCCCGGGCCAGGGCCGGGGTGATGCCGATCACGATCAGCATCACTTTCGACAACTCACCCAGGCCGAAGACGATAAACAGGATCGGCAGGATCGCCAGCGGCGGAACCATCGACAGCACCGTCAGCAAGGGCGACAACGGCGCGCCGAACAACGGCAGGGTGCCGGCGGCGATCCCCAGGCACAGCCCGGCCAAAGCGCTGATGCCCAGGCCGATGGCCAGGCGGCGCAGGCTGGAGGCGGTGTCCTGCCACAGCACATAGTCGCCGGTGCGGCTGTCGGCGGCGAACGCCAGACGTTTCACCGCGTCGGTCATTTGCACAGCGCTGGGCAACAGCTTGTCGTTGGGGTTGTCCGCCAGGCGCTCGGCCGAGCCCATGAAGTAGGTGAACAGCACCAAGGCGAACGGCAGGATCACCAACAACAGGCGACTGGGGCGATCGGGATGACGATTGATCAGGCGCATGGCCAGGTCCTCTGTTTACAGCTTGGCGTCGGCGGCCATTTGCACGTAGCTGGGGTCGAAGCGCAGCTTGAGGTTGCCCTTGTCACCGCTGGTCACGCCGTTGGCGAAGGCCATGCCGACCGCACTGGTGTCCTTTGCGCCTTCGCCCAGCAAGCCGTGCTGGAAAGAAAACTCGGCGACCTTGCGCATGGTTTCCGGCAGTTGCTTGCTGGTGCTGAACGCTAGGGCTTCTTGCGGCGTGGCGAACAGCTTGGTGGTGTCCAGTTGGGCCTGGAAGCCCGCCAGGTCCGTACCCGAAGCTTTGGCCATGTGTTCCAGCGCGGCTTTGCCAGTGGCGTTTTTCGCGTTCATCAACTCGACCACTTCGAACCAGGCGCCGGTCAGCGCCTTGCCCAGGGCCGGGTTGTCTTTGAGGGTCTGGGAATTGACCACCATCATGTCCATGATTTCGCCGGGGATCTGGCTGGAGTTGAACACCTCGGTCACCGCGGGCTTGGCCTTGATGTCCGAGAGCATCGGGTTCCAGGTGGTGACGGCGCTGACCTGATCGGTGTTAAAGGCGGCCGAGATATCGGCGTCGGAGGTGTTGACCACCTTCAGGTCTTTCTCGGTGAGGTCCACCGAATCCAGGGCCCGGGCCAGCAGATAGTGGGAAACGGAGAGCTCGACCAGATTGACGTCCATGCCCTTCAGATCGGCGACTTTCTTGCCTTCGCCCTTGAGCACGATGCCGTCGTTGCCGTTGGAGAAATCGCTGACGATTAGCGCGGTGCTGTCCACGCCTCCGGCCGCCGGAATGGTCAGCGCATCCATGTTGGTCATGGTGCAGCCGTCGAACTGGCCGGCGGTGTACTGGTTGATGGATTCGACGTAATCGTTGAGCTGCACCACATCGATCTTGATGCCGTACTTCTTCGCCCATTTATCGACAATGCCCTGGCTGCCGGCATATTCCCAAGGCATCCAGCCGGCGTAGATGGTCCAGCAGACGCTGAAGTGGTCTTTCGTTGCGGCCTGGGACTGGGTGCTGAGCAACGCGGCAAATGCGGCGGCGAGCAAGGCGGGGAAACGTAGTCGTGACATATCGGATTCTCCAGTTGATCGAGGACGGGCAGAAGGCAACGCGGCACCGCGAACGGTGGCTTGTCTCCCGGGCTTTTGTCCCGCCGTGTAACCTCAACTGGAGGTCGCCAACTCTCGGACCAGCCACTCGCGAATGCGAGCCGGAACCCTAGTCAGCCATTGCAAATTGTGGTGCCGCGAACCTGTAATGACTCCTGCACGGTTTTACTAAAGCGAGAGCCGTGCCAAGTCGGCGCGAGGGCTCTGGTGCGCTAGGTTCGGCGATTAAGGGTGAGAGAAGAAGAAGCTGGCTGCCTTGCGATGGTGCGTCGGCGCACCGCAATGGGACGCCTGCGTACACTCAAATCCGATCTCGTTATCACGGCAGTGCATTGAGCAAGGGTCACCATCAATCGGCACGTGAATAGATGAAAAACCTTTCATCGGCGAGATGTTTCAACTTGTTTCGGGTGCGCACCAGATTCCGAATCCGGTGTCAGATATTTTGACAGTCAACCAATGATCGACTGTCGCCTGCCAGCGTCGCTGGTGCGGCTCACTCGCGGTCCAGGAGGCCGCCATGTTCCGACGAATTCTACTGATTGCTGTGTTGGGTCTGTCCTTGGGTGGATGCGTACCTTATTCCGATGGAGGAGTCAGTTACTACAGCTCGGAGGTCTATACCTCGCCCGCGCCGGCGTATTACTCCGGAGGGTCGTATTACTCGAACGGCGGGTACTACACCCCGCCTCGCCGGTATTACTCGCCCCCTGCCCGGTACTACCAGCCAACGCCGAGGTATTACTACCAGCCGCGGGTTTATCAACCATCGCCGCGCTATTACCAGCCGGCCCCGCGCTACTACCAGACACGTCCTGATCATCGGGCGTATCAGAACCATGGCTGGGATAACCGCAAACGAGGTGGGTGGGACAACGACCGCCGTGGCGACCGTGGCGGACACAACAACTATCGCGGCGGCAGAGGCGATCGCGATGGGCGTGGGGGGAATGATGGGCGGTGGAATCACCGTTAAACGGATTTGATGCGATACCTGTGGGAGCGAGCCTGCTCGCGATGGCGGTACATCTGTCGAATCCATGTTGA
>NZ_JBSVXG010000078.1:0-27630 GCF_054070595.1 Pseudomonas sp. SDO55104_S430
TGCGGTGTATCAGACCAACATTTGTCTCCTGACACTCCGCATTCGCGAGCAAGCCCGCTCCCACAAGGGGATCCGTGCTGGTGGGTAAAACTCAGCTCTGGCCAAACACCTGCGACGGCCGCCGCAACAACGGATCGAACGGATTGATCCGCGGCCCGATCAGCGCCGCTTCGCGCTTGAGCATCTCCACCACGGTCGGCAGGCGATCCGGGCCCAGTCGGTCGGTCACGGTGGCCACGCTCAACGCCGCCACCGCCCGGCCCTCGCGGTCGAGGATCGGCACCGCCACCCCGGCCATGCCCTGCAACACGCCAGTGTTGCGCCCGGCATAACCGAGCTTGCGCACGTTCTCGACCTCCGAGCGCAGGAACACTTCGTCATACAGATGGAAATCCTTGAGCCGCGGCAGGTTGTAGTGGATCACCGTATCGCGCTCCTCCTCCGGCAGGAACGCCAGAATCGCCAGGCTGCCCTGCCCCACACCGAGCGCCACCCGCCCACCGATATCACCGGTGAAGGTACGGATCGGAAACGGGCCCTCGCTGCGGTCCAGGCAGATCGCATCGAAGCCGCTGCGCGCCAGCAGAAACAGCGAGTCGCCCAGCGAAGCCGACAGCCGCAGCAACGACGGGCGCACCAGTTCGCGCAGGTTGCCACTGTTGCCCGCCCGAGCGGCCAGGGCGAAAAAGTCCAGGCTCAGGCGATAGCGCTTGCTGCGCCCGTCCTGCTCGACCATGCCTTCGTCCATCAGGCTGCGCAGCAGGCGGTGGGTGGTCGGTTGCGACAAACCGATTTGCTGCGCCAGTTGCGTCACCCGCTCGCCGCCCTCGACGGTGTCACCCAGCGCCCGCAACACGGCAAACAGGCGCGAAACGGCGCCGACACCGACTTCATTTTTGCTTTCATTCCGCTCAATGGAATCTGACATTGATTTTTCCGATATTTAATTTACTCACCGAATGAAACTGAAAATAGTCATCGATTCAGTGAAATAGGCCATTGAGCCCATCCTAGTCTTCGTCCTAATCTGCGTCCAGACAGGGGCGATTCGAACAACAGCGGCAGCCGACTCACATCGAGCGCCAACGCACCCCGCAAACATTTTTTCGTATCTGCCCATACAAAAAAGCGCGCCTTCAGGCTGCGCATAACAATCTCAGGTGGAGGCGCACTCATGGCTTTTTTGCAACTTCAGAAACTCGGCAAACGCTACGGTGAAATCGACGCCGTGGTTGCCACCGATCTCTCGGTCGAGAAAGGCGAATTCGTGTCCTTGCTCGGCCCCTCCGGATGCGGCAAGACCACCACCCTGCAAATGATCGCCGGCTTCGTCGAAGTCACCAGCGGACGCATCGTGCTGGACGGTCGTGACATCACTCACGCCAAGCCCGCCAGCCGGGGCCTGGGCGTGGTGTTCCAGAGTTACGCGCTGTTCCCGCACATGACCGTCAGGGACAACGTCGCCTTCGGCCTGCGCATGCGCAAGGTGCCGAACGCCGAGATCCAGCAGCGCGTTGAGCGGGTGCTGAAACTGGTGCGCCTGCATCAGCACGCCGAGCGGTATCCACGGGAACTGTCCGGTGGTCAGCGCCAGCGTGTGGCCTTGGCCCGGGCATTGGTGATCCAGCCGCCGGTGCTGCTGCTCGACGAACCGCTGTCCAACCTCGACGCCAATTTGCGCGAAGAGATGCAATTCGAGATCCGCCGCATCCAGCGCGAAGTGGGCATTACCACGCTGATGGTCACCCACGATCAGTCCGAAGCGCTGTCGATCAGTGACCGCGTGGTGGTGATGCAGTCCGGGCGCATCACCCAGATCGACGCGCCCTACACCCTCTACGAACACCCGCGCACCGAATTCATTTCCGGCTTCGTCGGCAAGGCCAATCTGTTGCCCGGCGAGCGCGACAGCGCCGGCGTGGCGCAGGTGTGCAATCGCGGCCAGGGCGAACTGACCCTGAGCCTGCGCCCGGAAAAAATCGATCTGCGCGACGCCGGCCACGGTCGCCTGCAAGGCAAGATCAGCAGCCGCTTTTTCCTCGGCAGCCAATGGCTGTACGGAGTATCGACACCCTTGGGCGAACTCAGCGTGGTGCGCCGCAACGACGGATCGGCCCCGTTGAATGAGGGCACAGCGGTGGGTCTGGATTGGGACACGGCGCTGTTGCGAGTGCTGAGCGTCGACGAGGTGACGGCATGAGTACCCTCGCCGCCATCCGCCAGGGGCGCCAGGGTTACTGGCTGTCGGCGCCGGCCCTGGCGCTGTACATCAGCCTGCTGGTGATCCCGCTGCTGCTGACCCTGGTGCTGTCGTTCAACGTTTTCGACTACAGCTCGGGGATCAATGCCGAGGCCTATACCGCCGAGCACTACAGCAGCCTGCTGGGCGATCCGTATTTCTACGAGATCTTTCTGCGCACCCTGTGGATCAGCGCCCTGACCACCCTGCTCTGCGTGCTGATCGGCGTGCCCGAGGCCTACATCCTCAGTCGCATGGGCACCCCGTGGCGCTCGATCTTCCTGATCCTGATCCTCACCCCGCTGCTGATTTCGGTGGTGGTGCGCGCCTTCGGTTGGAGCCTGTTGCTGGGCGCCGACGGTCTGGTCAATCAGGTCCTGCAAGCCCTCGGCGGCTCGCCGATGAAGCTGCTGTACACGCCGTTTGCGGTGGTGATCGCGCTGGTCCACGTGATGCTGCCGTTCATGATCATTCCGGTCTGGACCTCGCTGCAGAAACTCGATCCGGCCGGCGAGCAGGCCGCGCTATCCCTGGGCGCCAGCCAGTTCACGGTGATTCGCCAGGTGGTGCTGCCGCAGGTCATGCCGGGGATTCTGTCCGGCACGCTGATCGTGTTCGGCCTGGCCGCCAGTTCCTTCGCGATTCCCGGCCTGCTCGGCGGGCGGCGCCTGAAGATGGTCGCCACGCTGATCTACGACCAGTACCTGTCGGAACTGAACTGGCCCATGGGTGCGGCCATCGCCGTCGCCCTGCTGCTCATCAACCTGCTGATCATGCTGTCGTGGAACCGCATGATCGAAGGCCGCTACAAGAAGTCATTGGGATAATCCGCCATGTCCAGGAACGGTCCTTTCGCCCTGCTGTTTCACGCTCTGGTGGTGGTTTTCATGCTCGCCCCGCTGGTGGTGGTGTGCCTTGTCGCCTTCACTCCGGAGAACACCCTGAGCCTGCCGACCACCGATTTTTCCCTGCGCTGGTTTCGCGCCGTGTTCGAGCGTGCCGACTTTGTCGATGCGTTTTACAACAGCCTGATCCTGGCCTTCAGCGCGGCCTCGCTGGCCACGATGATTGCGGTGCCGGCGGCGCTGGCGATCACCCGTTTCGAATTCCCCGGACGGGATTTCTTCAACGGACTGTTCCTGTCGCCGATCATCATTCCGCACCTGGTGCTGGGGGTGGCGCTGCTGCGCCTGTTCGCCCTGATGGGGGTCAACGGCAGCTTCGCCTGGCTGATCTTCGCCCATGTGCTGGTCATCACTCCCTATGTATTGCGCCTGGTGCTGGCCTCGGCCATCGGCCTGGACCGCAGCGCCGAACACGCCGCGCAATCGCTGGGGGCCGGGCGCTTCACGCTGTTCCGCCAGATCACCCTGCCGATGATTCTGCCGGGGGTCGCCGGTGGCTGGCTGCTGGCGTTCATCAACAGCTTCGACGAGGTCACGCTGTCGATTTTCGTCACCTCGCCGGCCACGCAGACCCTGCCGGTGCGCATGTATGTGTACGCCACCGAATCCATCGATCCGATGATGGCGGCGGTGTCGGCACTGGTGATCGCGCTGACTGCGGTGACCATGATTCTGCTCGATCGGGTATATGGCCTGGATCGGGTCCTGGTGGGCAAACAATGAGGGCACCATGGCTCTGCTGAAACGACTGGCCGAAGGCGACCGCCCGGCCCTGGACTTTACCCTCGACGGCCAACCGGCCCGCGGCCTGCTCGGCGACACCCTGCTGACCGCGGTGCTGACCAACAGCGACCACCTGCGCGGCAGTGACTTCAGCGCCGAACCCCGCGCCGGCTTCTGCCTGATGGGCGCCTGCCAGGACTGCTGGGTCCGCCTGGGCGACGGCCGCCGCGTACGTGCCTGCGCCACCCTGCTCGAAGCCGGACAGCAGATCGATCGCGAACCGGGGCGGTGTTTATGAAGAGTCTCAAAAGTCAGACACAAAACCTGCGGCGTCCCCCCATCCACTGTGGGAGCGGGCTTGCTCGCGAAAGCGATCTGTCTGCCAACACCATTGTTAAATGTGCCGCCGTCTTCGCGGGCAAGCCCGCTCCCACAGGGGGGACGGGCCAGACACAAAATCGGCGGCGCGACTCAGTCCACTGTGGGAGCGGGCTTGCCCGCGATGAGGCCAGGACAGTCACCACCAATCACTCATCTGCCCAACAACCGAGGTGCGCATGAAGCCCGTTGTGATCATCGGCGCCGGCCCGGCCGGTATTCGTGCTGCGCAAACCCTGATGGCCCATGGCGTGCGCCCGGTGTTGCTGGATGAAGCCGCGCGCGGTGGCGGGCAGATTTATCGGCGGCAGCCGGCCAATTTCAAGCGCTCGCCGGTCAAGCTGTACGGCTTCGAGGCACGCAAGGCCAAGGCCCTGCACCAGACCATTGACGACCTGCGCGAACAGCTCGACTACCGCCCCGACACCCTGGTGTGGAACGCCGAAGACGGCGCCCTTGACACCCTGCACGACGGCCGCGCCGCGCGCCTGGAATTCTCCCGGGTGATCGTCGCCACCGGCGCCACCGACCGGATCCTGCCGGTTCCCGGTTGGACCCTGCCCGGCGTCTACAGCTTGGGCGCTGCGCAGATCGCCCTGAAATTCCAGGGCTGCGCCATCGGTGAGCGCGTGGTGTTCGCCGGCAGCGGTCCGTTGCTGTACCTGGTCGCCTATCAATACGCCAAGGCCGGAGCAAACGTCGTCGCGGTGTTCGACAGCTCACCCTTCAGCGCCCAGGCCCGTGCCCTGCCCGGCCTGCTGGCGCAGCCGGCCACCCTGGCCAAAGGCATCTATTACCGCGGCTGGCTCACCGCCCGCGGCATCCCGGTGCATCAGGGCGCCACCCTGAAACGCATCGACGGCACGGACCGCGTACAAGCGCTGAGCTGGTGCGATGCAAAGGACGAACACCACCTGGACTGCGATGCCGTCGCCTTCGCCCACGGCCTGCGCAGCGAAACCCAACTCGCCGACCTGCTCGGCTGCGACTTCGCCTGGAACCCGCTCAACCGCGCCTGGTTGCCACAACGGGACTCGACCGGGCGCAGCACCGTAGCCGAGGTCTACCTGGCCGGTGACGGCGCCGGAATCATGGGCGCCGACGCCGCGGAAATGGCCGGCGAACGCGCCGCCCTGGCCCTGCTGGAAGACATCGGCTACCTGATCCCGCCCGGCCGCGCCGAACACCTTGAGAAGTCACTACAACGAATCGGCGATTTCCGAGAGGGTCTGGAGCGCGCCTTTGCCTTTCCCGAAGGCTGGGCCGCCAACCTTGCCGACGACGTGATGGTCTGCCGCTGCGAAGAAGTCCGCGCCGGCGACATTCGTCAGGTCGTGCGTGAGGGTCACTGGGAAATCAATCGGGTCAAGGCCCACTGCCGGGTCGGCATGGGCCGCTGCCAGGGCCGCATGTGCGGAGCCGCCGCGGCGGAAATCATCGCCTGCCAGAGCCATCGCGCCGTGTCCGATATCGGCCGGCTGCGGGCCCAGGCACCGATCAAGCCGCTGCCTTTTGGCCTGGAGATCGAAGCATGATCGAAGTCGATGCAGTGATCATTGGCGGGGGCATCGTCGGCGCTTCGGCGGCGCTGTTTCTCGGCATGACCGGGCGCCGCGTGGTGCTGCTGGAACGGGACTTCTGCGGTTCACATTCCAGCGGCGTGAACTACGGCGGCGTGCGCCGTCAGGGTCGACCGCTGTCGCAATTGCCGCTGTCGCAACGCGCCCACGCCATCTGGGGGCAGTTGCCGCAGTTGATCGGAATCGACGGCGAATACCAGCGCAGCGGTCACCTCAAGCTCGCCCGCAGCCTCAACGATCTGCACTCGCTGCAGGACTACGCCGACCGCAGCCAGGGTTTCGGCCTCGACTTGCAGGTACTTGATCGCAAGGAACTGCGCGCGCGTTTTCCGTGGGTCGGTGACGTGGCAGTCGGTGCTTCGTATTGCCCGGATGACGGTCATGCGAATCCAAGGCTGGTGTCGCCGGCGTTTGCCCGCGCTGCGCGTCATCATGGCGTGCAGGTTCACGAACAATGCGCGGTCACCGCAGTGGATCACGACGGCCAGCGCTTTCGCATACGCACGCAAACCGGCCTGGAACTGCGTGCGCCCTGGCTGCTGAACTGCGCCGGTGCCTGGGCCGGGACCCTGGCGGCGCAATTCGGCGAGCCGGTGCCGATGCACTCCGGGCACCCGGCGATGCTGGTCACCGAACCGCTGCCGCTGGTGATGGACGCCAGCACCGGCGTCGAGGGTGGAGGCATCTATGCCCGTCAGGTCGCGCGGGGCAATTGCGTGTTGGGCGGCGGCCAGGGCTTTGCTCTCGACGATGCCCGCGCCCGCCCCGGCCAAAGCGCCGTGCTGGAAATCCTGCGCCAGGCAGTCGAGCTCTACCCGTTTCTCGAAGGCGCCCAGGCGATCCGTACCTGGAGCGGCACCGAAGGTTATCTGCCCGATCGCCAGCCGGTGATCGGCCATAGCCGTACCCAGCCAGGTCTGCTGCATGCGTTCGGCTTTGCCGGCGCGGGCTTTCAGATCGGCCCGGCGGTGGGCCAGGCGCTCACCGAAATCATCTGTAGCGGCGCGTCAAAGACGTCGCTGGATGCGTTTTCCATCACCCGTTTTCACTCCATCTCCGTAGCTTGATAGAGGAAGGTCGCGCCAATGAATAACGTCAAACGCACTGCTCTGCTCGGTTTGTCCTGCATGAGCGCCCTGCTCGCCGTCACCCAGGCCCACGCCGAGCCGACGCTGTACCTGGGCATGAACGGCGGGACCATGGAGCGGCTGTATGCCGACAAGGTCCTGCCGGCGTTCGAGAAGGCCAACAACGTCAAAGTGGTGATCGTGCCCGGCACCTCCGCCGACATCCTGGCCAAGGTCCAGGCCAGCAAGGGCAACCCGCAGATGCATGTGATGTTCCTCGACGACGGCATCATGTACCGCGCCATCGGCATGGGTCTGTGCGACAAGCTCGAAGATAACCCGACCCTGGCGCAGATCCCGGCCAAGGGGCGGATCAAGGATGAGGCGGTGGCTGTCAGCCTCGGCGTTACCGGGCTGGCCTACAACACCCGCCTGTTCAAGGAAAAAGGCTGGAACGCGCCGACCTCCTGGATGGACATGGCCGACCCGCGTTTCAAGGACAAGGTGGTGTTCCAGTCGATGGCATCGTCCACTTTCGGCCTGCATGGTTTCCTGATGTTCAACCGGATCCAGGGCGGCAGCGAAACCGACGTCGAGCCGGGGTTCAAAGCCTGGCCGAACAGCATCGGACGCAACGTGCTGGAATACATTCCGAGCTCGGCGAAAATCTCCGAAATGCTCCAGACCGACGAAGCCGCCCTCTTCCCGCTGACCCCGACCCAGGTCACCGCCCTGAAACTCAAGGGCATGCCGGTGGAATACGCGCAACCCAAAGAAGGCGCGGTGGTTCTCAACGTCGCCGAATGCACGATCGCCAACAACACCCAGCCGGAACTGGCACAGAAACTGGCTGCGTTTCTGTTGACGCCGGAAGCCCAGGCGACCGCGCTTGAAGATGGCGACCAGATTCCTTCCAACCCGAATACACCGACTACTGACCGTACCCGTGGGCAGGTCGAGGCGATGAAACAGTATCTGCAGACCGCGATTGCGGTGGATTGGGATCAGGTGAATCAGCAGCGTCCGGAGTGGAATGCGCGCTGGAATCGGAGTATCGAGCGGTAATTTTCCCCGTACGATGATCGTTCCCACGCAGAGCGTGGGAACGATCGATATGTGGGGTATGAGGGTGGCAGCTGTACGCAGATTAGCGAACCGGAAGGTAGATTCCGGCAGACCCAAGGGCCTTCCACGTACAGCCACCATATCGAAAAGCTGCGACACCCAGACGATAAAATGCAGCACCATTCCCCACAAGCCAGCCGATTCCGGCAACTTTGTAGGCCCTTGCCCACAGCCCTGTAGCCTCACTCTGTAGGAACGAGCTTGCTCGCGATGGTGGTGAACGATGGCGCTGGCTGCCTGAATGCCTGCGGTGCCTGGACACTCATCGCGAGCAGGCTCGCTCCCACAAATGGGTTGGGTACACTCGCATAATTCAAGTCGGCTTTAGGGCCGCCTTCGCGAGCAAGCCCGCTCCCACATTTTGAACTGGGTGGATCCGCGATTTCAGCGTCGGCTGTGAGGCCGCCATCGCGGGCAAGCCCGCTCCCACAAGGGGCGTGGCAGGCTCGTGAAATGGGTGCGGACTTAAAACCCCACATCCAGAATCACACTGTCCAGATACGTTCCCGCCGGCGGGGTGGTCTGATCGGTGTAGATTTTGGCGTTGTAATTGAACACCTGACTTCCCGTCCCCAACCCGTTCCCCGGATTGATCTCGGCATCCGAACTCGCCCGACGCGCAGCCCCGACGCTGCCCCAGCGGGTCGTGCCGGCGCTTTTGAAAATGTCGTAGGCCAGATAATTACTCCCGGAAACCATGCGCCGACGCCCGCCGACGCTCACCGGATTCTGCCCGTCGCTCAACCCGACGGTATACGCACTGCCCTTGGTGCACGCCAGGTTGATGGTCTGCCCGGTCACCGGCGCAAAGGCGCTGACCACTGGCGCACTGCCAAAGGCGATGTTCGGGGCGGTGATGGTGCAGTCGTTGGCCACCGTCAGGTTGACCGTGAGCGAAGTGGTGCCGCTGGCGATGTCGCGTCCGATGCAGATAGCGCCGATACCGATGCCCGAGCAGTAATTCCAGTTCCAGAAAATACTCAACGTTTCGGTGTAGACCCCGGCCGCGACATTGCTGCCGATGGTGGTGCCGAAGTACAACGGCACGATTTTCGGCACCGTGCCGCCGAGCAGACCAAGCGCATCGATGATGCCGTTGCGGGCGAAGTCGTATGCGGTGCCGCGGGTCAACGGGTAACTGGTGCTGTTGTTGGCGTAGATCGTATAGCCGATTACGTCTCCCGTGGGGCCGACCAATCCGCCTTGGGTCGAGGTCACGGTCGCCCAGAAGTGATCATTGTTGGTCAGCAACGACAACAGCGAACCGGTACAACTCAAGCCCCCATTGAGCGTGGAACCAGGCTGCGCAGTGGTGCGCAAGGCAATCGAACTCAAAGAACCGAAGCCCACCGGCGTGGTGGTGACCACCGAGCACAACGCCCAGGCCGAACCCGGCAGCCCCAACGCCAGCGGCAGCAAAAACTTCAAAGCCTTCATTGACACACCAACGGCCCGATCAGCGGGATCTGATCCTGTTTCGTGTCGACATCAAACTGCACCCGGCAGCTTTTGCCATCGGCCAGCGTCACCTGCAGATCGTTCTGCTGTTGCAGGTTCTCCAGATACACCAGCCCATCCCAGCCGACCACAGTCTGCGTGCCGCTCTGCTCATGCACCACGCCACTGCCCAGAGGCAATTCCTGCTGCCGCGCATCCACCAGAACAATGCTCGCGGCAATCACCCGGCTCAGCGGAAACTCCAGCAGATAACCACTGCCACGACGCACCGCGATGCGCTGCTCGACGTTCGGGCTGCGCACGTTGGCCGGCAGATTCAGCGGATCGATTTCGTATTTGCCGCGATAGTAGGCACTGCTCCAGGGCACCAGCAGGTGGCCGTTGCGATCGGTCTGGCCGACGAGCTGGTTTTCATAGCGCACCAGAACGTCGGCGTAGCCATCGGTGCTGACCACCACGAAGGCATCATCGATGCGATTGGCGGCGAATACCTGTCGATCCATCCACACCAGCGAGCCGCTGGCGTCGGCCCAACGGGTTTCGGCCTCGCTGGTGCCGTAGACCCCGGCCTGCAATTGCACCGATTGCAGGCGCCAGGTCAGGTCGGCCTGACGATAATCCGGCCCGTCCCCCTTGGCGTAACCAAGGTTGAAGCCCACCCCGCCCTGGGTCGGCACGGCACGGCTGTAGTTGACCCGCTGCAGGCTCTCGCCGTTCTTGCCGCGCTCGCTGCTGATCGCGAGGCTGCCCTGCAGGTCGAACGGGATCACCAACTGCGCCTGAACCGCCCAGTTGCTGTCGCCGATTTCGCGGTTGGCCGACAGGTAGAAACTGGTGCTGCGCCACAACGATTTGCTCCACGTCAGGTTGAGCAGACGGGTGCGTGAATCGTCCGCCGCGCGCACATCGAAATAGCCGGCACCGAGGCTGCCCCAATCGTTCAGGTTGACGCTCAGGGTCGCCTGTTCGCTGCGCTTGCTCAGGGTCACGTAGGGTGTGTCGACCAGCGTCAGGTCCGCGTATTGATCACGGCGTTGCAGGCGCTGATACGAAAAGCTGTAGCGCTGGTTGCTGTACTGATAGCCGAGACTCAGTTGCTGCCCGCTTTCGCCGTCGAAACGGCTCTGGCTGACGGCACTGTTGAGCACGCCGAAATTGCCCAGGCGCACGTTGCCGCCGACGCCGCCGAGGGCCAGGGAGTCCGAGGCTTCGGCGTGGCTTTCGAGGGTGAAGTTGTCGCTGAGGCCATAGCGCAGGCTGCCGGAGGTAACGCCGGGGCCGTAACTGAAATCCCGCAGGCCGTAGTCCTGGCGCAAGGTGCCGGCCGCCACGGAAAAGTCCGACAGGCCTTTTTGCAACAGGCTGCTGGTGACATAGAACGGCACGGTGGTGGAGACCTGGCGCCCCAGCGCATCGGTGGTCACCACCACGGCTTCGCCGGCACCGTTGATGAACGGAATGTTGGTCAAGGTGTAAGGACCGGGCTGCAATTCGGCGCTGCTGGATTTGTAGCCGTTGATGAACAGATCCACCGAGGACGGCACGGCAGCTTCACCAGCGAACTGCGGCAAAGGATAGGTGACCAGATCCGGACGCACGCCGAAATCCCGCGACAACTGCACCCCGCCGATACGCACCGAACTGCTCCAGGGCAAGGCGCCGCTGACCAGGTCGCCGGCTTCATAGGTCAGCATTCGGTCGTCGTCGGAGAAACGCCAGGTGGTGTCGTAGCGCAGATAGCGATTGTTCAGCGTGCCCAGCTCTTCTCCGGACAGCGTGCGGCGGTATTGCCCGGTGTTTGACAGCGTGCCCCAGCTGTCGAACAACCGCACTTCGTTCCATGCCGCCAAATAGGTGCCGGCATCGTCGGTGTCGTTGAGGTACAGGTCATAGTTGAGCAAGGCGCCGAAGCTGCTCAGGGCCGGCGTGCGCGGATAGGCTTCGCGGCGGCCGACGAACTGTTCGGGCAACCAGTCCGGAGGCACGTCGAGCAGCAGACGCTGGGCGTTGCCGTCGTACTCGCTGTGCAGGCCCGGCAGCTGATCGAGGCCGACTTCGGCGCCTGTGCCCTCGGGCAATTTCATGCCGGTATCCCGCAATGCGCTGGCCGGCACGAACAACTGTCCGTTGCGCTGCTCAACCGCAACGACCCGTCCGGTGTTCATCTGGTTGACCACCAGTTCCAGGAACAACTGTGCATCGGCAACAGCCTCCATGCCGCTGGGCGGAGGCGGCAGGTCACCGGCCTCCACCTGTTGAATGACCACCAGGCAACACACACAGCCCATCGCCCAAGACGGACACCGGAAACTGCGAGCCCGACCCTGGCTCATTGCCGCTTTGTCCATCAATGGACCTTGTCTCCTTTTTCAGCCCACTACAGGTCAACGCGCCGGCGCCACACTCTGCACCTGCGCCGCCCCATTGACCCGCACCTGCAACCCCGACTCGCCCGCCACCGGGCCCGGCGCCGGCCAGCGCATGATCGCGCCGGGCAGCACATAGCCCAGCAACCCTTCCACCAGCGGTTTGCTCTGCCCGCCCTGTTTGAGCGCCACGTCGGTCAGTCGCGCATGCACCGCGCCCTGGTTGCGCACTTCCACATAGGGCTTGCCGTCCACCGCCACCGTGCGCCAGCTCAGATCCGGCAGGCCGATGCCCTTGGGATCGCGCGGACGGGTGGTGTCTTCCTTGCTCCACAGCCCCGCGCCATAGGCAAACAGCGGCACCGAATAGCGCATCTGGAAGCGGATCGCCGCCGCGGTCTTGCCGTCGTCCGCAGCAGGCGGTTTCGCGGACGGGATTTCATCGATGATGATGCGGTAGGCCAGTTCCTGCCCCGGCGGGATTTCCTTGGTGCGCGTGAGACGCACCAGCTGTTTCTGCCCCGGCTCGATCTTCGCCACCGGCGGACTGCCGATCACGTCGCGCTGGTTCTGGTACTGATCGCTGAAGCCGCTCTGGCTCCAGGCGAACACCCGGACCTGCAGATTGGCCGTCTCGTTGCCACGGTTCTCCAGCCACAGTGCGCTGGCCTGCTGATCGGCTTCCAGCACCGGATCGATCGGCCAGATCAGCACCGAACTCGCCGCCTGCACGTTGGCCGCCCCCAGCCACAGCAGGGACAGAAGCCCATGACGCATGAGCGAAGATAAACACATCCACCATCTCCTTATGATCCGTTCATCCCGTTACCACGACAGCTGCACCTGCAGCACATCGCTGTATGTCCCCCCGGGTTGATTGCCCGGTAACTGCACCTGGCCGTAAATCGGCAGGCGAATGTTGTTTGCGTCACTGTAGGCCACCGCCACGCTCTGGCCGATCCCCAGGCTCTGGCTGAACGCCGCATCGCGAAACAGCTGATACGCGACCCGGTTGCTGCCGGTGCCGAGCTGCATGTTGCGCCCACCGTTGTTGTACTGCCCGCCATCGACGCTCATGTTCAGGGTCACGCCCGGCGTGCATTGCAACCGCACGCCACCGGTCAGCGCCACCTGCACGGTGCCGGTGGTCAATGCCGAACGGCTGCCGAAATTCAGGCTGCCGTAACTGGACACGCCGCCCACCACCAGGCACCCCGCGGTCACGGTGGCACTGACCTGAAAGCTCTGGCTGGTGGCCGCCGTCAACGGCACAGGCGTACTGCCCGCGCATATGAGCAGCAGCGCCGAACAGCCCTGGCGCAACATCGCACTAGAACGTCAATTCGACGGAAATGGTGTCGGTGTAGGTGCCCGCCGGCAGCCCGGCCTTGCCCACCGCCTGGCCGTAAATGTTCACGGTCTGCGCCACGCCGGTGCTGGCGGCGAGGTTGATCACCCCGTCGATGGCCAACAGCTGCGAATGCCCGGCGTCGGTGTACAGATCGTAGGGCACGTAGTTGGCGACCCCGTCAAACAACGCCCGGGTTCCGCCCGGCGACTTGCCGTCGTTGGCGCCGGCGCGAATCTTCACCGCCGGCGTGGTGCCGGCCGAGCACAGAATCGACAGCGCCCCGCCGCCACCGCCCAGCACCTGTCCGGTGGCAGTGGTGAACAGGCTGTTGGCGGTGCCGAAGTTCAAGGCACCGAAGTTCAGGTTGGTGGAGCCGCCGCCACCGTTGACCTGGCAACTGCTGGTCAGGATCAGGCTGGAGGTGATCTGGCCGGTGACCGTGGTCGCCGCCTGCACGCCGCCCGCCAGCGCCAGGCCGAGCAATGACAAACCTATCCTTGATGCACACGTACGCATGGTGTCCTTCCTCTACGGGGTTACCAGTCCAGCGTGACCGTCAGGGTGTCGGTGTAGACCCCGGCCGGTAACGCGCGGGTGTTCGCCACCACCGAGCCGAATACCGGAATCGGTATCTGCGCCCCGCTGGTGACGGCGAAATTGTGTTGTCGGCCGATGCTGTAGCTCTGGCTGCCGGAGGCATCGACGAACAATTGATAGGGAATGGTCAGGCGGCCGTTGCTCAGGCGCCGGGTGGTGCCGTCGCCGTGGGTGCCGCCATCGATGGAGACGGTGAAACCGGTGACCGAAGGGTTGCAGGCCACATTCAGCTTGCCGCTGGCCTCATCGCCGAGACTGGCCTTGATTGGCGCGTTCCATGTCGGACCCTGCTGACCGAAATCCAGGGTGCCGAGGGCGCTGACCGGGCTGTCGGGATTGCCGGCATTGGTCACTTCGCAGCCTGCGATGAGCGTCAGCCGCGCGTGGATCTGCCCGCTGACCGCCGCTTGCGCGGTACCGGCCAGCAGCGCCAGCAGGCCTGCAGCGAACACCTTGCTGAATCTCGTCATCACTCCAATCCCAACTCCTTCAGGATGCCTGATGCGGCGCTCGCGGCGCCCCCTTCCCTGCACAACCCGAATCCATCGGGTTGCCTGTGTATTCACCAGATGACCGTCACCTTCACCAGGTCCGAGTAACCGCTGACCCGGGGAATCTCCGCCAGCGGCTCGATGCGGGCGTACAACGGCAGATCCACGGTACCGGTGTCCGGCACCCGACCGCTCACCGGCACATCCACCGCCAGCGGAATGCGTCGCGCCGGATCCTGGTAGAGCCGATAAGGAATGGGTTTGCTGTGCTCGGCGTTGCCCGCCATGTAGCGCACATCGCCGACGCCACCATGCAGGCCGCCGTCGACGCGCAATTGGTAGGGAGTGTCGGGGTTGCATTCGAGGCGCGGCAGGCGCCCGTTGGTGAGTGCCGCACCCAGCGGCCCGCCGGGATTGTCCAGGCGCGCGGTGCTGCCGAAGTCCAGCACGCCCAGTTGTTCGATGCCGGCTTCGCGTTGTTGTCCGACCAATTGGCAGCCGCGCTGCACGTCGACTCGCACCTGAACCTGAAGTTCGGCGGCCGACACCAGCGTACCGAGTCCTGCACCCAAGACTGCCAACACCACACGTCCCTTCACGGCCCCATTCCTTTTTGCGGGGTGTCTTGTAGGACTGAGGTTAGCAACGGGTCGGAAAATCGCCAGCGATGCTAAGGAAATTGGATCCATGGCAACATAGGGACTTCGCGCAGTTATTACGGAAAGTCTTACCGAAGTGACGTGCAATTAGCTGTACATGCCGCAGGATTTTGTCCAGTAACGCCCACATCCCTTTGACACAACTGGAAGCAAATTAACCTGCTGGTTACACTATGTCCCCGCAGCTCAGGGAGCCTGCTTGAAGAAAACGGGGTGAAATCACATTGGCTGTACCACCGCCAAACCGCTCGCGACCTGCATCACGCTGGCCATCGTTGCGCCGGCTGTTCGGCAAGGCATCGACGACCCCGGCACCCGGCACCGCAAGCGGTCGGGTCATTCACGACTACTTTCACCACAAGGCCCATTCCCAGGGCTACACCTTGAGCCACAGCCAGCAACGGGTGATCGATTGCATGACCCAGCATGCGACGTCGCTGGTGGGTGCCGGGGCGAAGACCTTGCCTGGGCTTTATCTGCATGGCGCCGTGGGTCGGGGCAAAAGCTGGCTGCTGGACGGTTTTTTCCAGGCCGTTCCCCTGGCGGAGAAACAGCGCCTGCATTTCCACGAGTTTTTTGCCCGCCTGCATCAGGGCATGTTCGATCATCGCGATCAGCCTGACGCCCTGGCCACCACCCTCGATGAATTGCTCAACGATTGCCGGGTGCTGTGTTTCGACGAATTCCACGTCCATGACATCGGCGATGCGATGTTGATCACGCGGCTGTTCAAGGCTTTGTTTCGCCGCGGCATCCTGCTGCTGGTCACCTCCAACTACCCGCCGGAAGGCCTGCTGCCCAATCCGCTGTACCACGCGCGGTTCAAGCCGGTGATCGACCTGATCAACGCGCGGATGCAGGTGATGGAGGTGGGTGGACCCCATGACTACCGCAGTCAGGCCAGGACTCACGCGCAGCAGTTGTTTACCCAGGGCCAGTACGTGTGGCCCGCCACGCTGGCTCAGCGTCAGGCCGCGAACGTACCTGTTGTCGATGCGCCAGCCATCGCCCTGCCGGTCGGCACACGCCACCTGCCCGCCCGCTACTGCGAGGGGCGCACCGTCGGCTTCACCTTCAGCGACCTGTGCGACCAGCCCACGGCGGTGATGGATTATCTGGAACTGTGCCGGCGCTTCGACCACTGGATCATCGACGAACTGCCCAGCCTGGCCGACTGCTCCGTGGCCGCCCAGCAGCGGTTCATCAATCTGGTGGATGTTTTGTATGACCAGGACAAGCACCTGATCCTGCTCGGCCAGCTTTCGCTGCGCGAAAGCCTGGATGGCGAGGCGATCGACCTGGCGCGCACCCGTAGCCGGTTGGGGCAGTTGGTGGAGGTTCGGGAGGCGGTCTGACGGCCACCCTCATTCCCGTTATCATGCCGCCCATTCCCTCGATCAACGGCGAACCCTCTTCATGCACACCCTTGAACAACTGCGCGCCGGATCGCTGGCGGGCGTTACGCGGCTGGATCTGAGCTGCGGCCTGACCGAGTTCCCCCGGGAAATCTTCGATCTGGCCGACTCCCTGGAAGTGCTCAACATCAGCGGCAATGCCTTGAGCAGCCTGCCGGACGACCTGCACCGCCTGACCCGCTTGCGCGTGTTGTTCTGCTCGGACAACCAGTTCACCGAACTGCCCGCCTGCATCGGCCAGTGCGCGGCGCTGACCATGGTCGGTTTCAAGGCCAACCGTATCGAACACGTACCTGCTGCAGCGCTGCCGCCTTTGTTGCGCTGGCTGATACTGACCGATAACTGCGTCGAGTCCCTGCCCAACGAACTGGGTGAACGCCCGCACCTGCAAAAACTCATGCTCGCGGGCAACCGCCTGACCTGCCTGCCCGAAAGCCTGCGCAACTGCCACAGGCTCGAACTGATCCGCATCGCCGCCAACCAGCTGACTGAATTGCCTGAATGGCTGCTCTCGCTGCCGAGCTTGTGCTGGCTAGCCTACGCGGGTAATCCGCTGGAAAACGAAGCGGCACTGCAGGCCACAGCGCCGATTCCATGGTCTGAACTGCAACTCGAGCAGCAACTCGGCCAGGGCGCTTCGGGGGTGATCCATCGCGCGACGTGGACGAGATCGGGCCAAGCCGCCACAGCCGTCGCCGTCAAACTCTACAAGGGCGAAATGACCAGCGACGGCTCGCCCCTGCACGAAATGAACGCCTGCATCAGCGCCGGCCTGCACCCTAATCTGATCCGCATCGAAGGGCAGATTTTCGATCATCCGCAGCAAACGGCCGGGCTGGTGATGCAACTGATCGAGCCTTCGTTTCGCAACCTCGCCGGGTTGCCGAGCCTTGCTTCGTGCAGCCGCGACGTCTACGCCGAAGACACCCGTTTCAGCGCCGATATCGCCCTGCGCATCGCCCGTGGCATCGCGTCGGTGGCCGGGCACTTGCACGCGCAAGGCATCACCCATGGCGACCTCTATGGTCACAACATCCTGTGGAACGCGCAGGGCGATTGCCTGCTGGGCGACTTTGGCGCGGCGTCTTTCCACGCGACAGAGGACACCCCTGAAAGCCGGGCGCTACAACGGATCGAAGTGCGGGCGTTTGGGGTTTTGCTGGGGGAATTGCTGGAGCGAATCGACTCTGGATTGAGCGATGCGCAGCGTGTGGAACTGGAGGTATTGCAGCAGCGCTGCTGTCAGCCGGATGTGCTGGCGCGACCGGGGTTCGAGGAGATCGTTCGGGCGTTGAATGATCTGTGACCGCTGCGCGGTCAATCGCGAGCAGGCTCGCTCCCACAAGGGGCGAGTTGTTGCCACCGATTTTGTGTCCGGCGCATAACCCCTGTGGGAGCGGGCTTGCTCGCGAAGACGGCGGCACAGGCAATATGTGTAGCGACTGACAGACCGCTTTCGCGAGCAAGTCGAATCGTCGCACCGCCGCTCCCACAGTTTGACCGAGTCATGTGGGAGCGAGCCTGCTCGCGATGGCGGTCTTACTGAATCAGTAGATTAACCAGCCAGACCGACAAACATGTCCTGCACGTCGTCGTGGTTATCCAGGCCTTCCAGGAAAGCCTCGACTTCAGCCATCTGCTCATCGCTCAGGCCGCTGACCGGGTTCTTCGGCTGGTAGCCCAGCTTGGCCGACAGCACGGTGAAACCTTGCTCAGGCAGGGCTTTCTGTACAGCGTCCAAGTCGGTCGGGTCGGTCAGGAACAGGGTTGCGCCCTCTTCGCCCGGTTCGAAATCCTGGGCACCGGCTTCGATGGCGGCCATTTCCGGATCGGCGTCCGGGGTGTCCGGCGAGGCTTCGATCATGCCGACGTGGTTGAAGTCCCAGGACACGGAACCGGAAGCGCCCAACTGGCCCTTGCGGAATGCGACGCGGATTTCAGCGACGGTACGGTTGATGTTGTCGGTCACGCACTCAACGATCAGCGGCACCTGATGCGGAGCGAAACCTTCGTAGGTTACGCGATGGTATTGCACGGTTTCGCCGAGCTGGCCGGAGCCCTTCTTGATCGCACGCTCCAGGGTCTCGCGCGGCATCGAGGCCTTCTTGGCCTGTTCAACCACCAGGCGCAGGTGTGCGTTGGTGGCGATATCGGCGCCGTTGCGCGCAGCAATGGTGATTTCCTTCACCAGTTTGCCGAAGATCTTGCCCTTGGCGTTGGCTGCCGCTTCTTTGTGTTTAACCTTCCACTGTGCGCCCATTACTCACTCTCTTGTCTTGAGGCGCCGAAACATCTATTGGCCGACGCATGGCGGCAAGTTTATACGGCCTAAAGTTGGCAATCGACCAAAAATTCTCGCGTCCTGTCGACAAGTTCTACAAGCCTTGTAGGGCATTTCTGAATCTTCGCTTTGCGGTGACTACAACCCGCCGGGGTTTCGTACCCTCTGCGCCCGTCCTCCGTAGCAGAAGTGCGCTCGATGTATAACGACAAGGAAAGCCCCTTCACCCTGACCCTCCTCGACCACGATCTGAGTCTGCAGGTGCTGCAATTTCACGGGCATGAAGCCCTCAATCAACCCTATCGCTTCGACATCGAAGCCCTGGGCCTGGCGCCGGCCATGTCCCTGGAACCCTTGCTGCACCGGCCGGCGCACCTTGACCTGGGCCACGGCGCCGGGTTCCACGGTGTGCTGCACAGCGTCAGCCGCGAATACCGCGGGCCTTATCAGGTCGCCTACAAACTGGTGCTGGTGCCTGCACTGCTGGCCCTCGACACGCACAGGAGTCGACGGGTCTTCGAGCGCCAAAGCGTGCCGATGATCCTGCGCCATCTGCTGGACGAGCATGGCTTGCCCGAAAGCGGCTACCGCTTTGAACTGTCGATTGGAAGCTATCCGTTGCGGCCGTTCTGCATTCAATACGAGGAAACCGACCTGGCCCTGCTGCACCGATTGTGCGAGGAAGAAGGCATTCACTATCACTTCGAGCATCAGCGCGACGGCCATGTGCTGGTGTTCGCCGACGACTGCCTGAGCTTCCCCCAGGAACCGTTGCTGATGGCATTCGATAACGCGCCCGTCGTCGGCAGCCCGCCAACCATCAGCGAACTGTTCCAGCGTCATGACGCACAAGCCCGGCCAGCACACTCGGAGAGCCGAGAACGCGGTGTCGAGGCTGGTGACGACAGCGCGGCCAATCATTCCTTCAACCCGAATAAACCGCCGCTGCCGCGCCCCGGCATCGAACAGCGCCACCGCGAGCAACTCGCCCGACGGCAACTGGAGCGCCTGCGATGCCGGCAGGTGCAGATCCACGGTCAGAGCAATCATGGGCAATTGCGCAGTGCGCAGATCGTACAGGTGGCCGAACACCCATTTTCGCCATTCAACGATCAGTGGTTGGTGACTCAGGCACGGCATCAGGGTTCGACCCCGGCGGCCGATGCGCCCGTCCCGCTGCCGCGTTATCGCAATCACTTCAGCGCGATGCCCTGGTCGACGGTGTTTCGTCCCGAGCACGTTCACAGCCGGCCGAACATCCCCGGCTATCAACCTGCCCGGGTGTGCGGCGTGGCCGGAGAGCCGACGGTGCTGGATGACCGGGGCCGGATGCAGGTCAGCTTGTGGCCCACGCCGCAGAGCGATCCCCAGACAGGTGGTGGGGTCTGGATCCCGGTCGCCTTGGCCGCGTCGGACGCCCCGCTCGACCCGTCGCATATGCCACTGGCGGGCAGCGACGGACTGGTCAGCTTCCTCGACGGCGACCCGGACCGGCCGGTGTTCTGCGCCAGTCTGGTCCAGCGCCAAGCCTCCCGCCCAACCCGCTCCCCGGAGCCGCGCAGCGATACCCGGTTGTTGCTTGATTGGTTGATCAGGGGGCCCTGATTCCTGCCGCAAGGTCATACGTGATGCAAACACATCACCTGCTGCAAACACATACCTGTGGCGAGGGGGCTTGCCCCCGTTGGGCTGCGAAGCGGCCCCAAAAAAAAGGACTGCTACGCAGTCCAACGGGGGCAAGCGTCCTCGCCACAAAGTCATCTATCCAGCTTCAAAACTTGCAGCTCGCAGCTTGAAGCTTGAAGCTGCTTTTATCCTTTATCAGCCTTCCCCGCCGCCGCCGCAAACTTCGCCAACCGCACATCCAGATGCCGTGGCCTGCGTCCATGATCTTCCGCCCGCTCCTTGCGGCGAATGGCATTGCGCACCATCAACGAACCCAGATAACGAATCGGCTCCGGTGGGAAAAACCCCAGCGGCCCGTTCACCAGCGGCGAACGGGTCCACGGGTTGTCCAGCCCCTGAACCATCGACGCCAGAATCTGCCCGCCCATATGGCAAGGCCCGACGCCGCTGCCGGAATATCCAAACCCATAGAACACATTGCCACTGGCACTCATCTGCCCGAAGAACGGCAGGCCCGTGACCGAGCGATCCGACGGCCCGTTCCACGTCGCCTCGACCTTGACGTCGGCAAAGGCCGGGAAGAAGTCCGTCAGACTGTTCTGCAACAGGCCGGCATAAGGCGACGGCTGGTCGAACACCGGCAACATGCGCCCGCCATAAGCGAAGGTATTGCCGCCCTTGCCGAGCATGATCCGGCCGTCCGGCGTGTTGTGGTAGTAGTGCACGAAGATTCGCGAATCGAGCACCGTGACGCCGCTGGTCAAGCCGATTTCGTTGAGCAGATCCGGGCGTGGTTCGGTGATCAGCATGTCGCTGGAGACAATCGCCACGCTGCGCTCGAACTGCGGGAACGCCCGGGCCATCCAGGCGTTCATCGCCAGGACCACGCGATCGGCGCGAATGGTGCCGTTGGCGGTCTGTATCCCCGCCGGCTTGCCCTCTTCCAGTCCGGTCATGGCGGTGTGTTCATGAATCTTCACCCCCAGTTGCAGGGCCACACGGCGCAAGCCGCGCACCAGTTTGCCCGGCTGCACACTGGCCGCCGCCGGCGAGAACCAGCCTTCCAGGTGTTTGCTGGAACCGGCCATGCGCTGCACATCGGCCAGCGGCCTTTGTGTGAAAGAGTTGATGCCCTGGCGTTCCAGGGCGGCGATCACCGCGTCGGTCGAGCCGACCTGGGCGCGGTTGGTCGCGGTGTAGAGGGTGCCGTCGAGCCGGTAATCGGCATCCACCCCGTACTGTTCGCAGAACGCGCCGATGGCGTGGATGCTGCGTTCGGACTCCTTGACCAGGCGCACCGCTTCCTCGACACCGAACAGGCGCTCCAGGGTGAAATACTTCGCCGACCAGGACAGTGCGCAACCACCGTTGCGCCCGCTGGCACCGGCGCCGCAGATGTCGGCCTCTATCAGCCGCACATCCAGTTCGGGGTTTTGCTGTTTGAGCATGATCGCGGTCCACAACCCGGTGTAGCCGCCGCCGACAATGCACACGTCGGCGCGGGCATCGCCTTGCAGTGGCGGGCAGCTGTCGGACGCTTCAGCCTTGAGGGCGTGGTCGAGCCAAAAGGGTCTCATGGGGGTCGATCTCCGGTCAGAAAGCCACGCGCCAGCCTGCCGCACCCGCAGCAGGCGACGCGGGACAGGGTTCAGGTACGCAGGGGTTTTACGGTCATCGGCTGGTTAGGCACGAACGGATAATTGGTTTTCAGGCCACCGGGGCGGCTGTTCCAGTGCGGGATCAGCACCAGCGCGGAGAACATCGCGCAGCCGGCGAAAACGATGAACACGGTGACGGAGTCGAAATAGCCCGGCAGCAACCCGCCCAGGACCGCCCCGACCGAACCGCAGCCGTTGACGAAGCCCGCCGCCGTGGCACCGGACTTGGCGGTGCCGAAATCGATCGCGGCCGCGCCGCTGATCATCGAATCCGGTCCATACAGGGTCAGGCCCATGACGAACAGCAGTGCCACCACCAACGCCACGCTACCGGTGTGCAGCGCGCCCATGAAAAACGCCAGGGAAACGGTCAGGGCCAGCAGGCTGATCACGCAGGCGGGCATGCGGCGCGCGCCGAAGATTTTGTCTGAGGCCAGCCCGATCAGGATCGGCCCGAGCAATCCGGCCAACTCGAAGGCGGTCGGGATGATCGCCGCGCCCACCTTGCCCACCGAAGGCATCTGTTCGAAAACGATCACCGGACCCCAGAGCAGAATCGCGTAGCGCGCAGGCTTCAACATGAAGTACGCCAACCCCAGGACCAGCACCGTGCGGTTGCGCAGGATGTCTTTCAATGGCGCCAGAAAGCTTGTTTTGCTTTGGATGCGAGCTTCTTCCGCACTCAATTCGGGTTCCGGCTCCACCGCTGGCAGGCCAACGTCTTCGGGTTTGTTGCGCTGAAAGATGAAGAAAAGTACCGCCACCGCACCGACCACCGCCGCGCTGGAAATGAACGCCGCGTGCCAGGAGCCGATCGCCGTGTAGGCCCACCATCCGGCGAACGGCGATGCCACCAGGCCGCCGAACGCATAGCAGGAACTCCACAGCCCCAGCACCCGCCCGCGTTGCTGGGAGGGAAAGAAACTGCCGAGGTTCTTGCAAAGCCCCGACCAGCCCGTGGACTGCGCCAGGCCCTGGATCAACATGCAGGTGGCGAAGATCGGCAAGGTCGCGAAGCTGCCCATCACCAGCGCTGCGGCCGCGGAAATCAGCAACCCGCCCAGCACCACCACTCGCGGGCCGAAGCGGTCGGCGAGGATGCCCCAGGTGAATTGGCCGACGGCGTAGGCGGTCAGGTAGATGGCGTCGAGGTTGGCCATGGCCATTTTGTCGAGCATGAACGTCGGATCTTCGCCGATGCCGAGTTTGGCAACGGAAAACGCTTTGCGGGTGAAGTAGAAAGCGGCGTAGGCGAGCCAGGTGATCGCGAAGATCTGCACGCGCCAACGCTTGATGGTGCCGATGTGCTTGTTCATTGTGGTTCTGACCTCAGGGTGTGAGTGTGCCGGCAGAATTGGAAGAAAACGCCTGTGTTTTTATTGTTGAGCACTGCGATATCGCCCTGTCCCTGCGGCGGATACCGGTCAGATGAGTCCTGCGTACTGCACGCACAGTCTCATGGCTCCCGAGCTGTTCGACTGGCCAGTCAGCGGGGCTGGAGAGGATGGAAACAATTACTGATTAATAAGTGAAATCGATTTATCGTATTTCAAAAATAAGCCCTGCTTGTTACTGGAGGTTCGATGTCGGTTTCCCACGCCCAGCTAAAGGCTTTCCACGCGGTGGCCGTCCATGGAAGCTTCACCAAAGCCGCCGAGCGGTTGTTCCTCACGCAACCGGCGATCTCCGATCAAGTGCGCAAACTCGAAGAGCGCTACGGGGTGCTGCTGTTTCACCGCAATAAACGCTCGGTACGCCTGACTGATCTGGGGGAACGTCTGCTGGGCGTCACCCAGAAACTGTTCGTGATCGAAGCCGAGGCCCAGGAGCTGTTGCAGGACTCCCAGGCCCTGCAGACCGGCAGCCTGATTCTGGCGGTGGATGCACCGGTGCACGTGTTGCCGCAGATCGCCAGGTTCTGCGAGCGATATCCGGGCATCAGCGTGAAGATCGAAACCGGCAACACCGACGAATCGCTGTTTCGTCTGTTCAACTATCAGGCTGACCTGGCGTTGCTCGGCCGCGAGGTCAGCGACGAACGCCTGATCTCCCTGCCGCTGCGCAACGATCCGATGGTGGCGTTCGTCTCGCGCAATCACCCGTGGGCCGACCGCGAATCCATCTGCCTGGCGGATCTGGACGACACGCCATTGGTGCTCAGGGAAATCGGCTCGGTGACGCGCCAGACGCTGGAAGAGGAAATGGCCGGTGCTGGATTTCGCATCAGGCCAGCGATCCAGGTCGAAGGCCGGGAAGCGGCGCGCGAGGCGGTGGTGGTGGGGATTGGCGTGGGGGTGGTTTCGGCGGCCGAGTTCGGGGCGGATTCCAGGGTGTGTGCATTGCCGATTACCGATTGCAAGCGGCGCTTGACCGAGACGCTGGTGTGTTTGAGGGAGCAGAGTTCGCGGCGGATCGTGGCGACGTTTCTGGAGATGGTGCGCGAGAGTCTGGTGTAGGCAGGGCCGGCCTCTTCGCGGGCAAGCCCGCTCCCACAGGGTTATGTGTCGTTCACAAAATTCATGCACACCAAAAAACCTGTGGGAGCGGGCTTGCCCGCGATGGCGGCCTATCAGGCGACATGGGTTACCCGCCAGGCACCAACCCGAAAAACGCCTGTATCAACCGCAAATCCCGCCGCCGCTCCATGCACCCCATCATGTGCCGGTTCACCAGCCCCTCGCCAATGATCGGCACCGCCGCCACCCGTGGGTCGTGGCTGACTTCCACCGACGACACCACGCCCACCCCCAATTCCGCCGCCACCGCCTCGGTCACCGCTTCGCGGCTGTCCAGCTCCAGCAGCACCCGCGGGTTCACCTTGGCCTGAGCGCAGGCCTCGTCGAAGGTGCGGCGGGTGATCGAGCTGGGTTCGCGCAACACCATGATCACCTGATCCAGCTCCTTGAGCGGCACGCCCTTAGTCTTGCGCGCCCACGGATGATTCTCCGGCACCAGTGCGCAAATCCGTGACTCGCTCAGGGCTTGCAGATGCAGGCCCTTGCGCGGCTCGACTTCGGTCAGCACCGCCACGTCGGCATGCTCGGACAGCAGCGCCGCGAGGGTTTCCTGAGCGTTGCCCAGACGCAGGTTCACGGTGATCCCCGGATACCGCGCACGCAGGCTCGCCAGCATCGGCATGACCATGTGCGGGCCGTCCGCCGCGACTTCCAGGCGACCGGTGAGCAACTGCCGGTTCGCCTCCAGCATCACCTGCGCTTCCTCGGCCAGGCCGAACATCGCCCGGGTGATGGCCGCCAGTTTGGTGCCCTCTTCGGTCAATTCCACCCGCCGCGCCGTGCGCCGCAACAGGGTGATCTGGTAGTGCTCCTCCAGCGCCTTGATGTGCCCGGTGACCGCCGGCTGGCTGATGAACAGGCGCGCGGCGGCGCGGGTGAAGCTGCCCTCGCGGGCCACGGCATCGAAGGCGCGCAGCTGAAACAGATTCATGAATAAGTCCTACTGATGGCTGGCATAACAACAAACAATTTGATTGATAACTCGGCAAATTGCAATTTAGGCACCAACGCTTCATCCCATCGATTGCGAGGACACGAGAATGAGTATTGCCGCACCCATCCTGCTCACCCCCGGCCCGTTGACCACGTCCGCCCGCACCCGTCAGGCGATGATGGTTGACTGGGGTTCATGGGATGACCGCTTCAACCAACTGACCGCCAGCCTGTGCGAGCAACTGCTGGCGATCATCAACGGCGCCGCCAGCCATCACTGCGTCCCTCTGCAAGGCAGCGGCACCTTCGCCGTGGAAGCAGCGATCGGCACCCTGGTACCCCGCGACGGCAAGGTCCTGGTGCTGATCAACGGCGCCTATGGCAAACGCCTGGCGAAAATCTGCGAAGTGCTGGGTCGCTCCTTCAGCACCTTCGAAACCGCCGAAGACGAACCGACCACCGCCGCCGACGTCGACCGTCTGCTGCGTGCCGATGCCGGTATCACCCACGTTGCGCTGATTCACTGCGAAACCAGCACCGGTATCCTCAACCCGCTGCCGGAAATCGCCCAGGTCGTGCAGCAGCACGGCAAGCGCCTGATCATCGATGCCATGAGCTCCTTCGGCGCCCTGCCGGTCGATGCGCAACAGGTGCCGTTCGATGCGTTGATCGCTGCGTCCGGCAAATGCCTGGAAGGCGTTCCGGGAATGGGTTTTGTGTTCGCCCGTAAAGAGTCTTTGGCCGCCGCTGCCGGCAACTCGCATTCGCTGGCGATGGACCTGTTCGACCAGCACGCCTACATGCTGAAAACCGGCCAGTGGCGCTTCACCCCGCCGACCCACGTGGTCGCGGCGCTGCACGAAGCCCTGCTGCAATACAACGAAGAAGGCGGCCTGCCGGCACGGCATGCACGCTACGCCGCCAACTGCCAGGCGCTGATGGAAGAGATGGGCAAGCTGGGCCTGCGCAGCTTCCTGCCGGCCGCGATCCAGGCGCCGATCATCGCCACGTTCCACGCCCCGAAAGACCCGCGCTACCAGTTCAAGGAGTTCTACGAGCGGGTCAAGGCCAAGGGCTACATCCTCTACCCCGGCAAACTGACCCAGGTCGAAACCTTCCGCGTCGGCTGCATCGGCCACGTGCAACCCGCCGAAATGCGCGAAGCCGTCGCGGCCATCGGCGAAGTGTTGCGTGAGATGGAAGTACTGGAAATCTAACTCCATTCCCTGTGGGAACGAGCCTGCTCGCGATGAGGCCATGACAGTCAACACAGCTGTGCATGAACGATCGCTATCGCGAGCAGGCTCGCTCCCACAAAAAACCGAATTCCAAATTCAGTCAGCCATTACAGGATCTGATCACCATGAACTACACCAACCCAACCCAACTACAAGCCGCCATCCTCGACTGGGCCGGCACCGTCGTCGACTTCGGTTCCTTCGCCCCTACCCAGATCTTCGTCGAAGCCTTCGCCGAGTTCGATGTGCAGGTTTCCATCGAAGAAGCCCGTGGCCCGATGGGCATGGGCAAGTGGGACCACATCCGTACCCTGTGCGACCTGCCGGAAGTCGCCGAGCGTTATCGCAAGGTATTCGGCCGCACGCCGACCGACGATGACGTCACCGCGATCTACCAGCGCTTCATGCCGTTGCAGATCGAAAAAATCGCCGAACACTCGGCGCTGATCCCCGGCGCCCTGGACACCATCGCCAACCTGCGCCAGCAAGGAATCAAGATCGGCTCCTGCTCCGGCTACCCGAAACAGGTCATGGACAAGGTCGTTGAACTGGCCGCCACCAACGGCTACCTGGCCGATCACGTGGTCGCCACCGATGAAGTGCCGAACGGTCGTCCATGGCCGGCCCAGGCGCTGGCCAACGTGATCGCCCTGGGCATCGACGACGTAGCCGCCTGCGTGAAGATCGACGACACCGTGCCGGGCATTCTCGAAGGCCGCCGCGCCGGCATGTGGACCGTGGCCCTGATCTGCTCGGGCAACGCCCTGGGCCTGGACTACGAAGGCTTCCGCGCCCTGGACAGCGCCACGCTGGACAGCGAGCGCAAGCGCATCCACAAACTCTTCGAAGCCTCGCGCCCGCACTACATGATCGACACCATCAGCGACCTGCCCGCCGTGATCGCCGACATCAACCAGCGCCTGGCCAAGGGCGAGATGCCACAGTCCAGCTGATCCCCCTCCCCCTGAAACTGTAGGAGCGAGCTTGCTCGCGATGGTCGTCAACGATAACGCGGGAAACCTGA